>CAUUAF010000001.1:0-48772 GCA_963543085.1 uncultured Treponema sp.
TATATTTTTATATGTGTGTAAGTTTATTAAACTGAAACTTAGTTAAGTATAATAATAAAAGCTAGTTTATAAATCTAATGATTGTCATTTTGACATGTCTTTATCTATCTACAATTTAAACAAAAATTAACAATTACCGATAACTAAGCTATACTTTGAAGGTGGTAAATAATGAAAAATATTTCTTTTTTCTCTTTTTGTTTTATTCTTTTGGTTTGTTTACTCATAGTATGTTGTGGAGAAAAAAGAGAGTCTATTCCAAATTCTGTATTAGAGATAAAAACGCTTACAGTTTATGGGCATTATATAGAACCAAATCATGAAATCCAAATTCGTGATATAAGTGAAATTACTTCGAATGATATAAAAGCAACTTTTTCATATAATAAGATTGAAGGTGAGGTTGAACTTCCTGTTATTGTCAAAAATGCTCCTATTCTTCTTACAAAGGATGTTCCTATAAAAGTTGAGATTTATGTTCCTTCAAAAAAAGATGAATATTCAGGTTGGCGAGGTTCTTTTAATGCAATTTTAAAATAGAGGGGTAATATGTTTAAAGTCTCTTTTCCTGATGGTAAGACCATTGAGTTTGAATTTCCTATTAAATGCCTTGATTTGTTAAATTATTTTGAAAAGGCTGAAGGCACTATAGTTGCTTTTAAAGTCAATAACGAAGTTTTTTCTCTTAATAGAGTTGTTGATGTTGATGCGAAAGTAAAAGCAGTGTTTTTAGATACAAGAGAAGGAGCAGAAATATATAGGAGAACTCTTTGTTTATTGCTAGCAGCTGCTTCTAAGTCTTTGTATCCATCTTTGCGTCTTTTAATATCTCACAGTCTTGGTTACAGCTACTTTTATACTTTTGAAGGGGAAAAATCAGATCAAATAGATTTGCAAGATATAGAAAAGAAAATGCGAGAAATGGTAGCTTGCAATTTG
The DNA here is from genome assembly GCA_963543085.1 of uncultured Treponema sp. Classification (GTDB taxonomy): domain Bacteria; phylum Spirochaetota; class Spirochaetia; order Treponematales; family Treponemataceae; genus Treponema_B. The sequence continues at coordinate 940 of CAUUAF010000001.1, forward strand.
CCTATAAAAACTTATTGGCTTTCTTATGAAAAGGCACTATCAGACTTTTCAACTTCTAATCAACCAGATACACATAAATTGATAGTGCATACGAGTAAACCTCGTATAATGGTCAATAGGTTAGGGGATTATCAAGATTTATATTTTCAACCTGTTTTGCCTACTATAGGTGATGTAAAATTTTTTGAATTAAAAGAGTATCATGAGGGCTTTTTATTGCGTTTTCCAACACCTAAAAATCCTTATGAAGTACCACCTTTTGAAGACATTCCACATCTTTTTGATATATATAAGGAATCAAAAAGTTGGGGGCGACTTGTGGGTGTTTCTTCTGTTGGAGAACTTAATGATTTAATTCTTTCAGGCAAAGTAAAAGACTATGTTGAAATTAGTGAAATAAGACAAAATAATAGGCTTGCAAGTATTGCAAATGAGATATTGAATAAGAAGACAGTTAAAGTTATTTTGATTGCAGGACCATCGAGTTCAGGTAAGACAACAACAGCAAAAAAACTTTCTATGCAATTGAAAGTATTGGGCATTAATCCTGTTGTTATTAGCTTGGATGATTTTTATCTTGGAAAAGAAAAAGCACCAAAAGATGAAAAAGGAAAACCAGATTTTGAATGCTTGCATGCTTTAGATGTTGAGTTATTGAATAAGTGTTTATTGGGGCTTATGAAAGGTGAGACTGTAGAAATGCCATCTTACGATTTTAAGGTTAGTGCAAGGCGAGAAATTGGGAAGCCTCTTTCTATTTCTAGCAATGACATTTTAATCCTTGAAGGAATTCATGCATTAAATGATGAACTTACTTATAAATTGCCACAAACTGCAAAGTTTAAAATATATCTTTCTGCATTGACTCAGCTTAATTTAGATGACCACAATAGAATTCCAACAAGTGATAATAGGCTTTTGAGACGTATTGTGAGAGATGCTAAATTTAGAGGAACTAGTGCAGACTACACTATTGAAATGTGGAAGAATGTTAGAAAAGGAGAAGCGAAATATATCTTTCCATTTCAGGGAACAGCTGATGCAATGTTTAACACAGCTTTAGATTATGAGCTTTCTGTATTAAAGATTTATGCTGAGCCTTTATTAAAGGGGGTTAAACCTACAGACAAAGGCTACAATGAAGCTTCAAGACTATTAACATTTTTAAACAATTTTTCTTCTATGCCTTCTTCTTTTGTTCATGGACAATCAATATTACGTGAATTCATAGGAAATAGTGAATTCACATATGAATAAATATGACTATAGAAACACTAAAGGAAAGTATAATAGAACGAATTAATGAAGAAATTGAAAAAGCTATTAATGACAGGAGCATTAGTAGCTTTATGCAGTTGGATTCATCTTTGTCATTTGATTCAATAAAAACTCATCTTGTTAAACCTTGTAATGATATGATTCGTCGCGGTGGAAAACGTATTCGCCCCCTTTTATTAATTCTTTGCACTAAGCTACTCGAGGGAAATGAAGAAGAGGCTTATCGTTTTGCTCCCATTATAGAATTTATACACACAGCTAGTTTGATCCATGATGATATAGAAGATTCATCACCTAAAAGACGAGGAGAAGCTAGCACGTATATTAAATATGGAGTTGATGTTGCATTAAATGCTGGAAGTGCTTTGTATTTTTTTGCCTTGAATCTTATTCAGCGTCACGAAAGCAAACTTCAACTTCCTCTATATCGGTTTTGTATAAATGCTTTAAACCTACTCCATATAGGTCAGGCAATGGATATTAACCATCATTCAAATTACAATCTCCATTTTGATAGGTCAATGTATGAGCATTTAGTTTCTCTTAAAACAGGTACACTTTTTTCTCTTTCTGCACAAGTTGCTCTTACTTTTTCTAATAAGAAAAATCCATTGCTACCTAAAATTTTTAATGACATGGGTGTCTCTTTTCAGATGTTGGACGATCTTAAAAACATAACAAAAAGTGGAATTAAAGGAAAGATTATGGGAGATGATATAGTTGAAGGAAAGTTGAGTTTTCCCATTGTCTTATATTTGGAAAAATATCCAGATGATAAAGAGAAAATAATTGAATTTTTTGCTGAAGCTAAAAGGGATGGAATTTCGTCAAAAGCTGTTGAAGAGTGTTGCCTTTTACTTAGAGATTCAGGTGTTGTTGAGGAAGGCTTTGAAATCGCAAAAAATAAACTTGACTTCGCTTTTACTCAATTGAGAGAAAATTCATCGGATTGTCATTATATTGATATAATATCAAGTGTTTTTGGAAGAAATAATTTTTGTTCTTTTCATCAATAGAAAATGATTTATGGTATTTTCTATAAAGCTTATCCTTTCAAGTTTTTTCTTATTATAAATTTTAGAGTGAATTTCATCTTTTATATTACTAGTTAAATCCTCTATTTCGAATTCTCTTTTTGAAGTAATGCTTAACATTTTGCATATGCAAAATGTTAATGGTTTTGCCACTGCGATTGATGTGGAAATTTATTTAGATTTCAGCTGTATTTACAACTGATACGTCTTCGATTTAGGGCGAAAAAATCAACATTCGCTCATATGCAAATCGAACAATCTCGCATATGCAAACCGCTCGACTTAGGGGGCTGAAATCGATCGACTTGCGTATGCGAAATCGATCGGTTTGGGGGCAGTACATTAGCTAATGTACTACCATAACACTATCCTAATGTACTATGCTAACATGCACTAATGTAGTAATGATTTTCTAAAAGTTTTTCATAGATAATTTTTTTAAGATAAAGATATTCAAGATTCCAAATTATTATCATATTTATAAACATAATAACTTTGTTTCCATTATATTAGAACATATATTATTTGTCTAATTAATTTGTGGTAAAGAATTCATAGCATTATATCTATATTGACTAAAACTTTGCTATTGTGAAAAAATAACATCGAGCTTTGTGAAGCTCTTAAATTAATTATGTAATGTCTTAAAAATCATAAATTTTGAGCTTTAGCGAGATATTCTAAAAAATATGAAAACTAAAGAATTATTGTTTTTCTTATGTATGATGATGTTTTTATTTTCAAGAAACTATTCTAAAGTATTTAGGATTTGAGTGAATTATTATTTTAGTTAGTGTTTTATGAAAAAGATTTTTGAACTACATATTTTAAGCTTGTTTTTAGTTTTTAACTCTTATCTTTTTGCCGATGCACCTCTTTGGTACGAAAATATTGAAATGGTATATCCTGATGAAAAATATATAGCACAAATTGGCTATGGAAAAGATAAAAATACAGCAGCTATTGATGCTCTTGATAGCATTGCAAGATTCTTTTCTACCACTATGTCTACAAATGTTAAAGCTAAAACGATGTTAAGATTAGAAAATCAGAATACAGATGTTAAGCGAGAACTCGATGCAAGCACTTTAGTTCAATCTCAAATTAAGCTTTTTGCTGTTGAATACTCAAAACCATATTTTGATAAAAAAATTAAACAAACTGTAATTGTGGTTTATATTGATAGAGAAAAGGCATGGCAGATTTATGAAGCAAAAATTAAAAAATCTGCAATTTCTTTTTTTCAACAATATCAAAATGCTTTCATGCAAACTGATAAACTAAAAAAATATTTTTTACTCAGCAAAGCGAAACCACTATCAAATGATTTTTTGATTGCTTATGAGTTTGCACTTTTATTATATCCTTCTAAATGCAGGACATTTTATGGAGATTTAAATGACAAAGCAAATTTATTAGATGTTACTATGAACGAATTGAAAATGGAATGCAGTATGACGGTTGTCGTTAAAAATGATAGTTCAAGTATGATTCAGAGGAAAATATATTCTTTATTGAGTGAAACAGGTTTTGTAATACAAAAACAAAATGGCACATATCAAGTGTTTGTTAACTGTGCTTGTGATGTTACAGAGGAAAGAAATAGCTATGGACGAACTTTTACTTCATATCCTAGTATTGAAGTAGTAATAAATAATGATGAAAAAACTATTTTTTCTTATGTTAAAACATGCAAAAAAACAGTGGCCTTTGAAAGGCAAAAAAATATTACCTTATCGTATCAAAAGCTTGAAAAAGAGTTAGAGAATAGTTTTATAAAAGAACTAATGACTTTTTAATTGCTTATTAAGAAAACTCTTACATAAAACATTCAAACAATATTCTTGAAGTAAAAAGACGAATTTAATACAATGTAATCCATATGTATGCATTAATAGACATTTATGTGCATGCTTATCCATATATAATTCTTATCAAAATTTAAGCTAAACTAATTTGTTCTTTGTTTTTATTGTTTAAGACTAGTGATTGAGGTCAGAATATAGAATATTTATGAAGGAGGAAATCATAAAATGAAAAAAACTTTATGTTTTGTGTTAGCTAGTATTTTGTTTTTTGCATGTAAGCAGAATGTTGAAAATAAAGCAGAAAATAAACCCATACCAAAAGATACTAGTTTGAGGCAATTAGTGGCACAAATTGGAGATGAGAAAATTGAACTAAATGCTCCAATTGAAAAAGAGGTAACAATAAACTTACCTAAGAAGATTGAATCAAAAACGCCTTTAGTGATAACAGCAGTTCCAAAGAGAACAGGTGTGAGTGTTTTTTTTGATGGTAGCAGTGAAAGTAGTAAAACAAAACAGTATAAAACACTCCAAGAAAAGATTAAAATAGAGTTGAAAGCAGAAAATTCTACGTCTACAATGTATACTCTAACAGTTAAAGAACCTAATTCACCATCACCTAAACCACCAGCTGATGACGCAACACTTAAAACACTCATAATTAAGCAAGGTTTGAATACGTTGAAGAATCTTCAAACTCCTATTGAAGAGACTCTTAGTGTGGAGTTGCCAAAGAAGGTGAGTGCAACAGATAAACTACGAATTGAAGCTACACCAAAAGAGGAGACAGCAAAAGTTTATTTTGATTCAGTTATTGAAACTTCAAAAACGAAAGAGTATGTAGAGTTTAAGTCTAAAATCGTAATAAAAGTGGAAAAAGGCAGTGCAACAAAGACCTACACATTAAATATAACAGAACCAAATACTCAACCACCAGCTGATGACGCAACACTTAAAACACTCATAATTAAGCAAGGTTTGAATACGTTGAAGAATCTTCAAACTCCTATTGAAGAGACTCTTAGTGTGGAGTTGCCAAAGAAGGTGAGTGCAACAGATAAACTACGAATTGAAGCTACACCAAAAGAGGAGACAGCAAAAGTTTATTTTGATTCAGTTATTGAAACTTCAAAAACGAAAGAGTATGTAGAGTTTAAGTCTAAAATCGTAATAAAAGTGGAAAAAGGCAGTGCAACAAAGACCTACACATTAAATATAACAGAACCAAATACTCCACAACCTTTGCCTAATAGTAATGTGATATGCAATGTTGTGGATTCTGTTGGAGGAAGTAATATTGAAGGTGTTAGTGTGAAAGTCTATCTAACAGGTACCCAAACAGAAATCGGAGTTAGTACAACTGATGTTAACGGTAATGCTTATTTTGAATTAGAAGTTGATAAGGCTTATGACTTTGTTCTTTCTAAAAAAGGAAGAGCAGCTTCTAGAGTGGAAAATGCTTATGTCAAACAAGATGAGAAAAGAGTGTTGCCAATTGTTATGAAAGAATGGTTTGTTGGCTCTAAAAAAGTCGCTCCAGAAATTAATGATATTTTATTAGGTACTCGCAAAGATAATAAGTGGAAATACACTGTGATAAAAGATAATTTTGAATTAGATTGTTCAGCTCTAGAGTCTTCATCGTCTCTTTTTGCAGATACTACATGTAAATCAGGAGAGGTAATTCCAGAAAAATTTGCTTCCTTTAATAGCAATAAAGGTTTTGGTATGAATATTGGCTCTCCATTTAGAAATGATATTGGTTATGCAATGACATGGCCTGAGAGAGTAGCTTTAAATTCTAAAGGGGACACCATAATTAGAGATTCTAATGGAGTGGTTACTCAACGTTTCAGTTTTCCCATCAGTTCTCTTATTGCTCTAAATGGGGAGATTACTTTATATTTTGTAGCCTATGATGAGGCTGGCAATAGATGTGAAAGGCAAGAAAGAATTAGAATAAAGAATGGCGGACTAAAAAATGAAGTGGACACAGTTCATAGTTTTTATAACTTTATTGCATTTAGTGAACGCTATTATAACTCACTTAACACATTTAACTTAAACAAAGTCAACCCTTTTGGTATGCCTAGTGAAGGTTGGGTGCCAACTTCTCAAAATGTCATCTTTAATTTTAGATTTAATCAAAATATTGCAATTAGTAGAGTTGATGTTATGAGGAGAGAATATCGAGTTGGAAATATTCAGGATGGTTGGCAATGTGTTTATACTCGCCAGCATGTAGGAGGTTTTAGAGGAAATCGTCAAGGTTGGCATGTGATATATGATGACTCAGGGACACTTGAAGAAGGCAAAACATATCAATATAAGCTAGTAGCATATGGTAGCAATGGAAAAATTACTAGCAATGTTGCAACTATTAGAATTATGGAATCTTTCAACCTACTGCTTACAAGTCCAGCTTCAAGAGCCACTATAAAAAGATCTGAGATTAAAAACCAAGATTTTTCTTTTAAGATTAGTAATACATCTCTTTGGAATAAAGAAAGAGCAGACTATTTTTCTTTTGGTGCATTAGTTCTTAGAGATCAGTATGCAGAGTATGAAGATGCTCAGGGAAAAACGCAATATTTTGGGCTTTGTTTTGGTGCAAAGTTAAAATATGATTTTACTAAAACAGGTGATGATGTGTTTTTAGTTGCAGGAGCTGCTAGAGGTTATGATGATTATGATTATAAAGTTTTTAACACGCTTGAGAATGCTACAAGTCTATCTCTTGATGATGTTTTTAAGTATGAAAATGGCACTATAACACTTAAAAATAAATTCTTTGCAACTGCAAGCTTCAATACATTTGGTAAACTACCTTTAGAAAGAACTGTGTATGCTGGTATTCATTATTGGGATGTTCCTAATATGGCTGAGAATCTACTAGTAGAAAAGTATGATAGGGGCGTAGCTTTTGTTAAAGAATACCCATATCTTGATGCTATGACAGGGGATGAAGTGCCAAATGCTGGGAAGAGCCTATCATCGTCTTATTCAAGCTTAACGCGATCTAGTGGTGCGGTGAATGGGCGTTCCGTATTTACCGTTGAATATTAAAGGAGGAGAAAGTTATGAAATACATTTTATTTTGTTTTACTATCTTTGTATTTGCTTCATGTAAATCTTCTTATAATAATGCAAGTAATTTGGATTACATAAAAAATAACAAAATTCTTTCTAATGAAACTTATATCGTAAAGACAATGAAGGGGTTTGATTCATCTAAGTTTGCCTCTATTGGTGCTTTTTGTGATGGAAATGAGCCTAAAACAAATCTTTTGATTGATGGACAATATTACACAGTAAGAAGAGATACTAATATAGAAGAAAAAGATTTTATAAAGAGATTAGAGGATGTGCATGGTGTTTGCTATGTTTGCTTAAATGAAAAAATAAAAGCACCTAATTATAAGGTTATCAATGATACTTCTATTATCCACCCCCTTGGGCTTGATGCAGGCAACTTAAACGAGGATCCAGATGCAAGAAACTATGATTATGCTTTACGCATAACACAAGCTAGAGATTTTTATGATGAAGATGAAAATAAGAAAAATGGAGCCTACACAGAAGTTGGATATGGGAAAAATAAGGCTGTAATTGCGATAATAGACACAGGGCTCAATATGAAGCATCCTGATTTTACTCGTAATGGTTCTTCAATATGTCTATATGCTAAATCTATTTTTGAAGATCATATAGATAGTAGTACTAAAGATTATAAAGAAGTTAGTGATTTTAGAGATGTGCCTATTGGCTCAAATGAAGATGGTGGAGGGCATGGAACGCATTGTTCTGGCACTATGTGTGCAGTAGAAGGCAACAAGGAAGGTATTGCAGGTGTTGCATATAAAAATACGTTTCTCATTTCTTACAAAGGTTTAGGCTTGCATCGTGGAACTTCAAAAGGTATATATGGGGCTCTTGCAGATTTAGCAGAAATTGTTTCAATTTTGAAAAAAGAACCATCTGATAGGAGTCAAGAGGAAAAAAATAAGATTCCTAATTCTGTACCTAATAATTTTCGCATTACACAAAAAACAGTGCCTGTTAATATGAGTTTAGGAGGGCCTGTAACCTCTCCTTATGCGGCTGAAATGATGAATCTTGCTCTTTCAAATGATATTTTGCCTGTTGTTGCTATGGGAAATGATGGAAGACTTATGGCAGACTATCCTCGCTCTATTTATGGATGCCTTCCTGTTGGAGCTACAGATTATAATGATAGGCACTCTCCATTTAGTGAAGGTGGAGAATGTATAAGTGTTTCCGCTCCTGGTTCTTGTATAATTTCAACCTATAATGGAGATTGGGAAGGAGATATAAATGTTGCACATGGCACAGATGAAAAAGGAACTCAGTTTATGAGTGGTACTAGCATGGCAACTCCTTTTGTTACAGGAATGATAGGCTATCTTCTTTCTTTTGATGAAGGGCAAAAATTAAACCCACAACAATTCAAAAAATTATTGGAAGACACTGCAGATAAAGTGGATTTTGGCAATGCTCCATTTGGTAAGTATGAAAATGGTCATTCTCTTTATTATGGCTATGGACGTGTAAATGTGCTAAAGGCTGCAAAGGCAATTGAAAAAAAAGAAGGTGCTGTGAAGATTCCAGAAGTCAATGCTTTTTATCTTAGTATACCGCTTGTAATCACTACTCCAAAAGAAGAGGCTGCAGTGCGTATTTATGAAGTGTTAAAAGATGGCACTCTTTTTCCGCTTGGGCTTTCGTTTAGTAGTAGTAATACTGGCTCACCAACTAGTAGGCAGGTGCGTTTTTATGGATTAAAAAAAGCTTGCAAATATAGAGTTATTTATCAAGATCCCGATTATGCAATAGAGGAGAAGTATGAATTTGTTGCAAATGGTGGTGCAGAAATGACACACTCTTTTTAGAGGAGAAAAATTGATTTTCAAAGAGGTTTCAGCTTTTCAAGGCTTGAAATCTCTTTGAAAAATACCGCTCACGCTTATGAATATAATTCTGTTTTCTGATAATGATAAATACTTTTCGGATTTTTGCTTCATTAAAAATGATGAACGCTATCTTCATATCAAAAATATTTTGCACTTGAAAGAAGGAGATGTTTTTAAATGTGGCTTAATAAATGGAAAAATAGGAAAAGGTATAATAAAAGAAATAGATGAGGCAAGGTTATTGTTTTCATTTATTGAAGAAGAAATACCAGAAACTTTATATCCAATAAATTTAATAATAGGAATACCACGTCCAATTCAATTAAAAAGACTTTTAAAAGATGTTGCGACAATTGGAGTTTCTTCCATTCACTTAGTAGGAACAATATTAGGAGAAAAATCATACTTAGATTCTACTCTGATTGAAGAAAATAAAATAGAAAAATATTTGCTTGAAGGCGCTAGTCAAGCTGGTAGTACTATTTTGCCTACATGCACAATTTATAGTTCAGTCTACCAATTTTTTGAAAAAATGAAGATAGATAAAGAAGTAACAAAGATTATTTTTGATATAAACTACAAAAATGCTCCTAGTGTGTCAGCTAGGGACATAAAAAAATGTAAGAGTATTTGGCTTAGTTTTGGAAGTGAAAGAGGTTGGTCAGAAAAAGAAAGGAATATCTTTTATAGGGAAGGTTTTAGGTCAATAACACTTGGAAAAAGGATTTTAAGAACAGAAACTGCCTGTATTGTAGGACTTTCATATGTTCTAACTTGTTTAGGCGAATATAATTAGAACTCATTTTGCACTAATTTTGCTAATCTCCCACTCGACTTATTTATATAAGTGTAATAAAATATATTTAGGGTATGGGAAACGGGGGTAATTTATGGAGTTAGATATTAGGGCTATAAAGTTTTCGTTTGATGAAGACCAAAAACAATTTATAGAGAAAAAAATGCAGCGAGTGAACTATGCAGAAGATTTAATAATGAGTGTTGCTTGTTCAGTCAAACTAGATAAAAAATTTATATATGAATGTGATGTACGTTTTAAATTTGGAGAAGTTGCTCATGTTTCAACAGAAAACTATGATTTTGAAGCTGGGGTTAATAAACTTATGGACATGCTAGATCAAAAAATCAAAAAAGAAAAAGATAAAATACAACAAAAAAACTAATCTCAATATTTATGATTGGTGAGAAATTTCAAGTATATAAACTCTTAGAATCAAAAGAGTGTGATGATCTAAAATTAAAGTGTATTGCAGGTAGGAAGGGGCTCTTTAATGAGATTAAGACACCAGAGATAAATAGGCCAGGTCTTGCTCTTGCTGGTTTTATTCAGGAATTTTCAAATGAAAGAATACAATTATTTGGAAAAGGAGAATATAACTACTTAAAAAAAATAAGAGAGGACGAAGATAATGGTGTTGTAGAAAATGGAAAAACTTCTCTTTTAATACGAAATTTTTTAGAGCATTCGATCCCCGTTTGTGTTTTTTCTAACTCTTTTTTTCCAGATCAAGATTTTCTTAGTATTGCAGAAGAACTCGCTTGCCCTATACTCCAAACTGAGCTTTCTTCTAGTGAGTTTACTATTAGGGTTTTGCGTATTCTCTACATGAAATTTGCAGAAAGTGTAGGAATGCATGGCAATTTAATTGATGTTTTTGGAATTGGTATTTTTATTACAGGAGCTTCAGGCATTGGTAAAAGTGAGATAACACTTGAATTAGTTGATAGAGGACATAAATTGGTTGGTGATGATCTAATTGTTATTTCACGCTTAAATGAGAACACATTGGTTGGTAGAGCAGGAAATAAAAAGTTTTCACATTGTCTTGCAATTAGGGGAATTGGTTTGGTTGATATAAGACAATTTTATGGGATTACTGCTTGCAAAGAATCAAAACGAATACAATTGATTGCTCATCTTGAAGAATGGAATACCAATAAAGTTTATGATGCTTTAGATTTTGAAGAAAAAACTCAAAGTATACTTGGAGTTGAACTTCCTCGTTTAGAAATACCTGTAAAGCCTGGGCGAAATGTTGCTATTATTATAGAAATGGCAGCAAAAAAAGAAAAATTAAAAATGATGGAAGCTTCTATAGAAACAAATTTTATGCAAGATGTTTTACAAATTGGAAAATCTATTGGAAAAGATTATTACAACGATAATTCATATTAATTAGGAGATAAAAATGGTAACAAGGAATGTGAAAGTAGAAAATCGTGCTGGAGTACACATGAGGCCTTCTACGTTGATTACTAAAACTAGTCATGAATTTAAATCAGATATTTTTATAGTATACAACAATGCGAGAGTTAATGCACGTTCTGTTATGGGAATACTATCCATGGCCGCAATGTATGGTGCAGAACTCACAATAGAAGCGATAGGCGAAGACGAAAAAGAGGCATTGAATGCAATAGAAACTTTGTTTATCACAAAGTTTGCAGAAGATTAACTTTTTTGGAAAAGCTCCTAATGTTATCACCAATTTACCTTTTTACAGGTCCTGAAATAGGCGAACGTAATATGGCTGTTGCTAAAATAAAAGATAGTATAGCAAGGCAATATGGTGCTTTAGATTTGCATAATGTTTATGCAGGTTTAACTCCTGTTTCTCAAATTCTTTCTCTCTTGCAAACTGGAAATTTATTTAATAATGCTATTTGTGTTGTGTTAAATAATGCTCAGGAAATTACGAAAAAAGATGAAGTAGAGATGATCGTAAATTGGGCTAAGTCTAGTATGAGTTTTCCAGCTTTCCTGATCTTAACCTCTGATGAGATTTCTATAAACAAAACATTAGAGAATATTGTTCCAAAAGCTCAAAAACAAATTTTTTGGGAGTTATTTGAAAACAAAAAAAGAGAGTGGATTTCTCGTTTTTTTTCAAAAGAAAAAATGAAAATAACAGAAGAAGCTATAGATAGTATTTTGGAACTAGTTGAAAATAACACTGAAATGTTAAAAACGTCTTGCTCTCATCTTGTTCTTTTCTTTGATGAAGGAAAAAATATTGAAGCTAAAGATATTGAAACATTGTTGTCTCATACGAAAGAAGAAACTCCTTTTAGCTTATTTGATTCAATAACATATCTTAATTTATCTCAAAGTTTAAGTATCACAGAGAAACTATTGCAAATTAAAAACACTTCTCCCATACAGATAATTGCAGGACTTAGTTTTTGTTTTAGAAGACTTTTAGACTGGCATGCAGTTACTAAGGCAAATAGTGTGTTTAATGAGATGGCTTTGAAGAGTAAGGGATTCACATCAAAAACTGCCATTGAGCAATATAAAAGGGCAGGAAAGAATTTCAGTATTAAAGATACTGAAAGAATTTTGAGTTTATTAAATCATATTGATTTTGAAATGCGTCTTACAGGTATAAATTTTCAAAATGTGTTGCTAGAACATTTAATCTACTTAATAATTGTAAAACGTGGAAGTATGGTTTGTAATTATGCCTTGCATCCTTATAAAATATTTTAATTGATTAAAGTTATCAGTGAATTATCATAAACAAAATATTTTTCAAGAACTAAAAAACATTTATAAAAACTCTTTATACCGCTGAAACCTTGATTAAACATGTATATTGTTTTTATTTTTATTTTTTGTTATAGTGGAAGACAGGTATGTCAACAGTTTGAATTTAGGGGGATGTGGTTTATGGAAGTGCAATTGCAGGAACTTATTGAAAAAATAAAAACAGAGGGAGTTGGAGTTGCAGAAGAAAAAGCTACTTCAATCATTAAAGAAGCAGAGGAAAAGGCGGCTAAGATAATTAAGGACGCTGAAGAAAAGGCTGAAAGTATTGTAAAAAAAGCAAAGGAAGAGGAAGAGCGTTTTGAAAAGGCTTCAACTTCTTCTATAAGACAAGCTGCAAGAAACACTATAATTGCTTTTAGGGAAAATATTATTGCTCAGCTTGATGCACTCATAAAGATTGAAACACTAAATAGATATGACGCTCAGGTTTTAACTACCTTAATTCCAGAAGTTGTTACATCAATGATAAAGAAAGAGCATGCAGAAGGTGCTTCTGTTATGTTAAAGGAAAAAGATGCAAAGGCTTTGGAAAAGTCTTTAATTGCAGCATTTAAGGCTCACCTTATGGAGGGAATTAACGTATTGCCTGATTATAATATTAAGGCAGGTTTTAAGGTCAGTGAAAAGGGGGCTACTTCCTATTGTGATTTTACAAACGAAAGTGTGGCTGAGGCTTTTTCAGCTTATTTAAGTCCACGTCTTAGAGACATCTTAAAAGAAGCTGCTAAGGAGATATAAGGTGGCTAACTACTATTATTTAATGGCACAACTCCCTACCATTACTTTTGGTTCAAAGCCTCCTTTTAAGTATGAAGAATTTGAGGAGTTGGTTTTTCGCTACGTCAATAAGAAAGATATGGAGTTGTTGAAAACTCTGTCTTTGGAGCCTAATCGTGATGTTAAAAAAACTTCTTCTTCTTTTTTGAATAAATGGTATGAGTTTGAGCGTGCTATACGTCTTGCTTTAAGAGAATTGAGAGCAGGTAAGTTAAGATGGGAAAATGTGGAAATCTCGTATGAAGAGCATGAGAAAGTAGTCTCTTGTTATTATGCTCAAAATATTGCGACTCAGGCTTTTAATATTGAAGATCCTCTTCAGGCAGAACTTTTTTTGGATAAGAAGCGATTTGAATTTTTGCATAGCATTAAGGCAGAGAATTATTTTTCATCTGATTCTCTTTTTTCTTATGCAGTTATGTTGCTTCTTGTAATAAGAGAGGAAAGTTTTTCAAAAGAAGTTGGTGTACAAGAATACAAAAGACTATATTCTGAGATACTTGCGAAATCTTCTTAAAAAATCAATTAAAATGGGACTTTTCAATGGGGAGTCCCACTTCAATTAAAAACAAAGTATTTATGAAAACATTAGACTTCACTAAGTGGTTAGAAAAGTTTATCAATTTTGAAAGATGGCCACAAAAGAATATTCTGAATTTAAAAAGCATGCTTTTTTTTGCAGATGCTTTTGGGAATCCTCAAAATGATTATAAAACTGTTCATATAGCTGGTTCTAAAGGGAAAGGTTCTCTTTCCATTATGATTTCTTCTATTCTAAAAGAAGCTGATCTTAAAGTGGGCTTATACATGTCTCCACATGTTATTGATTTTAGAGAAAGGGTAACATTAGCAGGAGAGTTTTTTCCTGATGAAGTTTATTCATTAGAATATGATAAAATAAAGAAAGGTTTTGAAGCTCTTATTGCAAAAGATTCTACTCTCGACCCCACGTGGTTTGAGATTGTAACGATGCTTAGCTTTTTGCTTTTTAAAGATGAAAAATGTGATTGGGGGGTGTTTGAAACTGGTATGGGGGGGCGCCTTGACACAACCAATATACTAGATCCTGTGTGTAGTGTACTCACTCCGATAGAGCTAGAACATTGTCAGTATTTAGGAGACACTAAAGAGAAAATTGCTTTTGAGAAAGCTGGTATTATAAAGAAAAATAAACCAGTCTTTTGCTTTGAACAAGAAACTGGAGTTTTGAATGTCTTTAAGGAAAAGGCGAAGGAGATGTCTAGCTCTTTATACTATTTACCTTCTATCATAGAAGCTCCAATCAAAACAGAAGTTCATCCGGATGGCTTGAAAATTGAAATAGATTTTAATAAAGATGATGAAATAGGAAGCCTTTTTTCAAGATCAATTAAAACAACCTTGTCTTTTATAGATACTATTCAAGCAAAGAATGCAGCATTAGCAGCAGTGGTTTGTAAGTATTTACTTCCAGATATTACAGAAGAGAAGATAGAAAAAGGTTTACAAAGGGCATGGTTACCTGCACGCTTTGAAATTATTTCAAAAAAACCTTTGATTATTGTTGATGGAGCTCATACTGAGAAAAGTATAGGTTATTCTGTTGATACATACAAAAAACTAACAAATCAGAAGTGCATTGTGCTTTTTGCGTGTGCGGATGACAAAGATACTCATGCTATTGCACCTCTTTTCAAGGATATTGCAAAAAAGATTGTAATTACAATACCTGGTACTTTTAAGAAGAGCAACATAGAGAAGACCGCAAAGGATTTTCAAGAGTTCTATAATGGTGCCGTTGAAATTGAATCATCGCCTAAGTATGAAAATGTAATTCAAGATTGTCTTGATCAAGCTAGAAAAGAAGATTGTCCTCTTTTAATTACTGGTTCTTTTTATCTAGTATCTGAAGTGAAAAAGATAATTGCTCATTAGGAGAGTAAGGAGATGGGAAGGTAAGCTTTGTGGCATAGAGTTCTAGCTTATAATTATGCCTTGCTATTTCATCCTCTATTTTTTCTTTATGTTCTTCTATATATTTAGTGTTGTACAGTGCGTCATTTAGTATCGGTAGTCCTATACTTGCAAGGTGACACCTTACTTGATGGCGATATCCTTGTGTTAAAATACACTTAACTTTTGTTTGCTTTGCTTTTCTTTGAAAAATATCTATTAATGGAGCTTCCAGCATAATCTTTGTTGTATATATTTTTCTATCTGCACCAAAATCTATCTTTACTTTACGTCTATGTTTTCCACATGGTAAAAACGAGCTTTTTATTTCGAAAGATTTGTTGTTAGTATAGACTTTAGTAGGGAAGTTTTTAGTTTTGAGTATATCGCAATATGCGATATATTCCTTTTCTATTTTGTTTTTTTCTTGCATAAAGGAAAGAAAATCAAATATTTTTTGTTTTTTTGCAATTAAAACTAGACCAGTTGTTGGAGTGTCTAGTCTATGTATAAGCCCTCGTTCAATTTCTTTTTTTCCTATTACTTCTTCATTTATAGACTGACTTTTCAAGAATTCTGTTAGTAAAGAATAATCACCTTCTTTTAATGGTGCTGTAGGCATTCCTCTTTCTTTATTCAAAACAGCAAAATCTTCATTTTCAAAAATGACTTGAATGTGTGGGGGAGTTTCCATAGTTAAATTAAAAATAGTGGCAATCAAGACTTTTTTATGTACTAATTGCCACCATAAAAGCAACACCTTATTTTAGACTTTCATACATCCTTTTCAGATTTTCTTCCATTCGTTTTAGATATGATAGTTCATCTTCTTTTGTTTCTATTGTATAAATCTTTATAACTTTTCCACCAACCTCACTACTTAAAGTTTGTGCTAAGGCTTGGTTTGCAATCTCTTCAGAAAAAATTGTTTTTACGTTGTATTTTTTGCAATATTCAACCAATTCAACTAATTCTTTTGCATTTGGTTCACCTTCTGCAAAGACATCAGTAATTGAGTTTTGCACTAAACCAAAATCACGGCAAAGATAGGCAAAAGCTGCATGAGAGGTAACAAGAGTTTTGTTTTCTAAGTTTTTAAATTTCTTGCTATATTCAGAATAAAGCTTATCCAAATCTTTTATATAAAGATTTGCATTTTTTCTATATGCTTTTGCATTTTTTTTGTCTAGTTTTGAAAGAGTACTTTCAATATTTTTTACCATAATGCGAGCTGACTGAAGACTAAGCCAAGCATGTGGATCAATATTTCCGTGATGATGTCCTTTGTGGTGATGGTGACCTTCGTGTTCATCTTCCTCATCATGATGATCTTTATCGTGCTCTTCATCATGATCTTCATCGTCATGATCTTCGATCATTATTGGTTTAATTCCTTTTGAAGCTTCAACCAAGACCAAGTTCTTATTATTAACAGCTTTCAAAACTTTCTCAAGATAAAACTCCATTCCGAAACCATTGTAGATGAGGACATCAGCATTGGTTAAAAAGATAAGATTTTTTGGTGTTGGTTCTGCTTCGTGAGGTTCCATTCCTTCAGGAATAACAAGAGAGACATCTGCTAGATCTTTCACAACAGCCTTTGTCAATTCTTCCATTGCATTAAAAGTTACAGCAATAGAAAGTTTCTTTTCAGCAAATACCGAAGCCATCAAAAAACATAACGTAAAAATGGTAAAACTAATTTTTTTCATACAATACTCCTTAAAAAATTATATTTTAGTTTCTTTTACTAGGTTTTCAATATTAATTAAACACTGTTCTATATAGTTTGTTGGTATATCTTTAGATTTCCATGGATGTGTTAAGTTACTTGAACTATTAATTCTTACAAGACTTAAATCGTAGTTACATTCTTTCAATATAGAAATTACTTCTTTTGCACTTCCTCCTTGACTTCCAACGCCTGGAATTAAAAGTGGTACTCCTCCTTGAATACTTTTTGTAAAAAATGAGGCAATTGTCTTTAATTCGTCAAGTCCAGTAGCTCCAACAACAGCTCCCACTGAATATCCTTCCATCACATAAGAAGAGATCTTTTTAGAAATGGTTAAAAAGAGTGGAGATTTAGAAGAATCTATTCCTTCTAATATAGTTAGATTCTGAAAATCTTTTGCACCTTTGTTGCTAGTTCTATTTAGAATGTAAATCCCTTTTTCTTGATATTTTTCTTTTATGAATGGTTCAATAGAATCACTACCCATATATGGGCTTACCGTTGTACAGTCAGCTTTCCACACATCAAAGGCTTCAATTGCATAGTTTAAGCTTGATCTTGCAATATCTCCTCGCTTAGAGTCCAGTATTATTGGAGTGTTTGGAAAAATTGTTTTAATCATTCTAATCACGTTTGCTAGTGCAATAGATCCCGAAAAATCATTTTCAAAAGGAAAGTCGTAAGTTACATAATATCCAATATTTGGCTTAAATGCTGATGGGTAAAGCCCTCTTTCTTTCATTTTATTGAATAAAACTTCAAAAAAAGAAGTGATAGTATCTGATATTCTTCCTTTTTGTGGTAAAAATTCTGGTATTGGATCTAAGCCCATACAAATGCAATTTCCCGTTTTTTTTGCTGATTGTTTTAGTATATTGATATAGTCCACATATTCCTCCTTATAATAAGAATTGATAATTTGAGAAAGGCATTATACATATTTAGGATAACATGTCTATAATTCCATAGTTTCAAAATTGGTGTCCATCATTATAAATATTGTTAAATATGGATATATAAGGGGATAAAATATGCTAACTGGGAGATGGTCTTGAACGAATTTTTCGCTACTTGGTAAATTATTCTTAATTGTGGTATCATTTTTCGGCTTGGAAGCTTTAAAGTGAAAGAAGTTTTTTAGGAGATGTTCTAAGAGGTTAGTAATGAAAAAAATATTTTTTGTTTTGTTTATATTTTTTGATATTGTTTCTTTTTCTTTTGCTAGTAAAAGTCGTCTAGAACTTAGACGTGAACTTATCTCTCTTGCAAGACCTACCATTGACGAAAGTCTAAAACATAAATTAAAGAATGATGATGTAGGGGATTGGAAGGATATTGCTAGCAATGTTCTTTTTTCACTTCTTAGAAAAACTGAAATATACAGAGGTAGTCAAAGTTTATATATAATAGAAGATACTGAAGCTTCTTGTGTAATATACCCAGATGGTAGTATTTTTATTAATACAGGATTATTTGAATACATTGATGAAAAACTTTTTCTTATCATTTCTGAAAATGTTCGCAAAGCTAAAAATTTGAATTTTGAACGTGAAGCGTTTTTAGCCCCATTTATTGCTTTCGAGGTGTCTCGTTTTGCTCTTGATGTAGATTTAAATAATTTTATAGCTAGTGGTAAAAATAGCCCTCCTTTTTCTCTTTCTTCTGAAGATATCTTTGTTATAGATGAGTTTGCTTCAATTCTTTTGAGGCTAGCAGGTTATGGTAATAACATAATGGAAGAACATCTAAATAGATTAAAAATTGATGAAGATACATATTTTCTTCAAAAAACTGTAAACATTGAAGAGCGACTTAACAAGCTAGCTTTGTCTCGCCAATCAATAGAAAAAACTAGCGAAGAAATTTCAAATATTATTTTTCAACTTAATACACAAAGGGGAGTAGGAGAGAGCTTACAGAGTATTGAGCTTTTGAAAGCATCTTATCCTTCGTCACTTTATTTTTTAAGACTTGAAGCAGTTGCAAATCATAGCTTATATTTAGAAAGCTTGAGCCAGAATTCTTCATATTTAGTTCCGTTGCTTCCTGTTGCTGTAATTGGCTATACATATTCAGAAAAATACTATGTTAATCTTGAAAATAAATTAAAATTGGTTCCTTTTCTTTCTAATGATCAAGATGAACGTCTTAAAATGAATGCTTCATTTTTAGCAAAATCTATTTTTTTATATGAACAATATAATGATTCTATTGAAGATCCTTCCATGCTTTCTTCATATTTTACTTTGCTAGTGGCAACTAATGATGAAAAATTGAAAGATATTGCTATTGAAGAAGTGAAATCTAGGATGGAGAAAAAAAACACATCATTGATTGAAAAAGTAAACTATGCAATTGTGTTATTAGACATGGGACAAAACACTCAAAAAGCTATTTCTCTTTTGGAAGAAACACTAAAAAAGATTAATATATACGAAGATAAAAACACCTTATATGAAGGCATATTTTTTGATGAAAGACTTGTTTTGTATGATTATGCTATTGCTCTTTCAAAATTAAAAAAACTGAATAAACAAAAAATAAATTCTACCATCAATGAATTAAAATCTAAATTATATGCAAATAAAAATGATGAGCCTTTGGTTGTTCGTGGCTTAAAAATAGGGAACACTACAGATGAGCTTACAAAAATATGGGGTGAACCTTCTTCTATTATTTATAATTACTATTTTGAACGTTGGTTCTATAGCTACTTAAAAGCACTTGTTGTGGTTTCTAGCTATTCAACTCCCCCTTTAGTCATGCAAATTATTCTTTTGCCATATTCTACTGTTTCAATTCAAAACGATGTACGTTCAGGAGATGATAGAAAAGTATTTGAAAAAACTTTTGGTCAATCTATCTATAAAGCTGGTGACTATGAAGTATATTTTTATGAAGATAAAGCTATTCACGTACTTTATTCGACTGGGAACGTAGTGAGATCTATTGCGATTTTCCAAGCTTTTAAACAAGGCATATAATAATGAAAAAGAATAGCTTAGTTCTATATAAAAATAAGCCTGCAATCTTAAAAGATTTTGAAGGTGATAAGATTATCGTAGATTTAGGAAATGAAACTAAAAAAATCAGAGAAAAGGATGTGTATTTTTTAACTGAAGGCGTTTCTTCTTTAGATGATGTTTTGAATGCAACTTTACCTCCTTGTGATATTGAAGAAGGGGTTGCATTGCTTGAAGGCTATGAGCATTCTTTTTTTTCAATTGTTTCTCTCCTTTGGAATGAACTTCCCCCAGTAGCTTATTATAAGGCATGGAATTTTATTTTATCATCTATTTTTTTTGTCACAGGAGATAATCCTGATGTTCCCATTTCTATTAGAACTCAAGACGAAATAGAGAGGATTCAAAAGAAAGAGGAAGAAAAAAAGGCTTTTGCTGAAAAAGAAGAGGCGTTTTCAAAATTATTAAAAGAAATTATTTCTAGTAAGGGGCATATTGAGGTTGCCTTAAATGAGTTTTTACCTTTCTTTCAAGATATTGAAGAGGTGGCACTTGGAAAAAAAGAAAAATTGAAATCAGGTAAGGTAATGTCTCAAGAAATGGCACATAACATTTTGTTGAAAACTTCTTATTGGTCAATATTTAAAGATCCATATCCGTATAGATATAAAAAAATCATTGGTCAGGCTAAGAAGAAGCTCATTCCAAATATTGTAGAAGAGAAGTTTGTTGACTTAACATACATGACTTGTTATGCAATTGACGGAGAGACTACATTAGATCCAGATGATGCAATTTCTTATGATGGGGAACATCTTTGGATTCATATTGCTATTATCGCGGATAGTATAAATTTTGGAGATGAAATTGATTCTGTTCTTTTGCAAAGAGGACGCACTTTATATTTGCCTGAAATAACTCATTATATGTTGGGAAAAGAAGAAACATCTTCTTTTGCTATTGGACTCAAAAGCCCATCTTATGCACTTTCTTTTAAATTAAAATTAAATCTGGATGCAACTATTGAAAGTGTTGAAGTGATGAGAGGGAAAATTAATTGTAAGAGATTGACCTATAGAGAAGCAACCGAACAAAAAGATAGTGAAGAATTAAGATATTTTTTCGAAATTGCAAAGGCTAATCTATCTAAAAGATGCAAGATGGGAGCTATTAATATTGATATAGGAGATGTTAGTGTTTCTGTTAAAGATGATGTAGTTTCTATCACACAACAAACTGAGGATGATGCTTTTCGTATGATTAAAGAAATGATGCTTTTGGTAGGAGAAGCAACAGCCTTTTTTGCATTTAAGAATAATATTCCTTTTCAATATATAAGTCAGAGTGTAAATAATTTACCTAACAATCTTGAAGAAGGCTTAGCATGTGAATTCCAAAAACGAAAATGTATGAAAGCCAGAAACATTAGTACTCATCCTGCGGCACATCAAGGATTAGGGCTTTCTATGTATTGTCAAATTACTAGTCCTTTAAGGCGATATGATGACTTAGTAGTTCAAAAACAACTTTTAAATTATATTGACAAAACTCCTTTTATACCTACTGATGAACTTCTTGCAAAACTTGCAATGGGAGATATGGCTTATAAGGATTCGCAAAGTGCAGAAAGAATGGCTAAAAGACATTTTGTTATAGTATACCTTATCCAAAACCCTAGTTGGACATCGGACGCAACAATTGTTTCGTTTCAAGATGGAAAAGCATATGTTTATATTCACTCTATTGGTGTTGAATCTTTTATTCACCTAAAAAGAAAAGCTAACTTAAATGAAAAAATAAAAGTGAAAGTGTTAGATTTAGACTTACCTAAATTAGAGATGAGTTTTATTGAAGCTTAAGATTCCTTTTCTCATTTTGATAAATAAATATTAATCAATTGTGAGGTTTAAAAAATTAGCAAGAATATACTGATGCTTTAATTAACCAATATTTACCTAACATCTTATAGCTTTGCTGTAATCATAAGTTTCTTTATTTTGAAATACAGAGCCTTCAAAAACAATATCAATCACTTCCTCAATCTTTCTAACAGGATAGAATGTAATGCCTTCTTTTACTTGAGTAAATATTTCTTCTAGTTCTCTTAAATTACTATTAGGAATTATAATCTCTTTAATTCCATTTCTTCTTGCAGCTATAACCTTTTCTTTTAAGCCTCCAATAGCTAAAACCTGTCCTGTTAGAGAAAGTTCCCCTGTCATTGCAAGATTTTCTTTTATAGTTTTATTTAGAAATAAAGAAACCATGGCAACAGTCATTGTAATTCCTGCAGAAGGACCATCTTTTGGTGTTGCCCCTTCTGGTAAATGAAGATGCACTATATGGTTTTCAAACCAAGTGCGTTCTTTAATTGAAGCTTCTGTTATAAACTTTCTAGTCCATGAGAAAGCAATAGCACTAGACTCTTTCATCACATCTCCAGCCTGCCCTGTGAGTTTGAAAGCCTCTTTTCCTTCCATATAAGAAGTTTCAATCAAAAGTGTGTCACCACCAAGACTTGTCCAAGCAAGCCCTATAGCGACACCTGGCCTATCAGCTTTTTTCTGATCATCTTCTTCTCGAAAAATTGGCTTTCCCAACATTTTTTCTACATAAGCAACATCGAGATATAACTTATCCTCTATCTTCCTTTCTTCTAAAGCGATTTCTGTTGCAAGCTTTCTATGAATCTTATCAATATTCTTTTCAAATCCTCTTACCCCAGCTTCTCTAGCATAGGAGTTTGCTATGTATAAAAGGATATCGTCAGTATATTCTATATTAGTTTTTTTAAGTCCATGTTTTTTGAGGCTTTTAGGTATTAAATATTTTTGAGCAATGATTACCTTTTCACTATCGATATATCCTGAAAGTTTTATTATTTCAGCCCTATCCAAAAGAGGAGCAGGGATAGTGTCTAATGTGTTACTAGTTAAGATAAAAACGATATTAGAAAGATCAAATGGAACGTCTAGGTAGTGATCTCTAAAAGAGACGTTTTGTTCTGGATCTAGCACCTCCAATAAAGCACTAGAAGGATCACCTCTATAGCTGTTTCCAATTTTATCAATTTCATCAATCATAAAAACAGGAGAGTTATGTTTTACTATTTTTAAGCCTTGAATGATTTTACCGGGCATAGCCCCAACATAGGTTCGTCTATGTCCTTTAATTTCAGCTTCATCATTCATGCCTCCAACAGAAAAACGGAAAAAAGGTTTCCCCATAGTTTTAGCAATTGAATGCCCTATACTAGTTTTGCCAACACCAGGAGGACCTACTAAAAGAATAATTGAACCCTTTGTATCTTTTTTCAGCTTTTTCACTGCTAAATATTCCAAAATTCTTTTCTTTACATCTTCAAGTCCATAGTGTTCTTTATTCAATGTGAGGCGTGCCTGATTTAAATCAATCTCAGTTTGTTTAGCTTTTTTCCACGGTAATGTTAATAAGGTTTCAAGGTAGTTTCTAGAAATAATATATTCAGGAGAAGCAGTGTCTAAAAGCGTAAACTTTTCATATTCATTATCCACAACTTCTTTTAGTTCACCTTTGAATTTTAAGTTATCAATTAACTTCTTAAACTTTCTTTCATCATTTGTTTTAGCATCTGAAAAGAGCCCCAACTCTTCTTTTATTGAGTTTAACTCTTCACGCAAAAAATATTCTCTCTGATTTTTATCTACTCTATTATTTACATCATTTTGAATTTTTTTCTGGACAGTTAAAAGTTCTAATTCTTTTTTGAGGTGAACAAACACATCCTCCATTCTTTTTTTAACATCCAATGTTTCTAATATTTTTTGCTGTTCATATTTTCCAATGCCTATAACAGTGGCTATAAAGTCTGCAATGCGTCCAGGATTTTCAATATTTAGTATATTTATTCTCACTTCATCAGGAAGGCTAGAATTATCTTCTGCAAGTTCTTTCATAGATGAAGTAAGCATTCTTTTTAATGCTGGAACATCACTATGGTTTTCGTTTTTATTTTCTAAGTATTCTACATAAGCTGTTATAGGAGTTTTTTTGCTCACTACTCTTTTTATTTTGAATCTCATTCTTGTTTCAATAAAAACATTCATCTGTCCATCTGGCAGTATTATTTTTTTAACTACTTTTGCAACAGTGCCATGATGATATAAGTCTCTGGAAGTTATATTCTCCATTTTTTCGTTTTTAGTGAGACAAAGACCTACAAAGCCAGATGATGAATATACTTTTTCAATTGTGTTTATGCTTTCCTTGTCATTTATTAAGATTGGAGCAAAAACACCCGGAAAAATTGGCCTATGATATAGAGGAATAATATCAAGTTTAATTGGGAGAGCCTCATTTACTGGGGAGGCTTCTTTATCATGAGTCATGAGGATAAGTATCGTATTAAATTAAAAAAAAGTCAAACTACTAATTTGTTTTTGCAGAGATTTCACATTATAAGTATTGTTAAATAAGAGGGCATAAAGATTATAGAATATGTTAACTGGAAGATTGTTTTGAAATGTTCTTGTATTTTTTAATAATGCAAAATCCCCGCATTTGTACTTGAAAATCATAGCTTTTTAATGGAAAAGATGGTATAACAGATGCTGTGAAAAGATTATCTTTGCAGTTAAACATAAGCTATTTTTTCTTCTATGAGCTTATATCTATAAACCTTCCAAAAATCAAATCAAGAGAATACATTAAGAAATGTTAGCATAGTACATTAGCTAATGTTATGGTTGTACATTAGCTAATGTACTGACCCCAAATCGCTCGATTTCACATATGCAAGTCGAGCGATTTCGATATCGCAAGTCGAGCGGTTTGCATATGCGAAATAGTTCGGTTTGTGTATGCGAGATTGTTAAGTTTTGATACCGAAGACTATGCACGTCGTTGTCGTGAAAATAGCCATATCCTCTGCCGTCAACATTTGTTTTTACACTCTAGTAACTTAATCAAAAAATCTCTGTTATAAATCGGAAGTAATGGTGTTAAAATTAGAAAAAGTGGTTGTTAAACCAATAGTGAGGGTTGAGTATGAAAAAAAGCTTGAGTTTGTTTTTTGGCTTTCTTTTGTTGTTCTATGGGTGCAAAGGAAATTCTACGCTCGAAAACACGGTAGATGATGTTAGTTTAGAAAAGTTGGTATTAGGAAATATATCTGTATTAGATAAGATGGATGAAAACTTGTTTTATGATTACCCAGAAGAAGTAGAAAAATATTCTATTTCATTAGAGGTAAAACCGAAAAATCAAAATGCTGTTAACGTGTTTATTACAACAAACAATGTAGAAACGTTGGGTTCTATTCCATATTATAGCTGTATGCTAGTTGAAGGAACCAATGAAATAAAGATTGTTTCAAGCTCTAAAAGAGATTTTTCGAACACAAAAACCTACACAATCAAGATTACTAAAAAGCCTACGGGGGCATCCAATGAAACATCTTCAAAATTGAGAGTGTTAAAGGCTGATGGAGTTGACATTATTGATCTACTTAATGATAAGAATGTAGCTACTCTTGATGATGTAGCAAGAACAAAAGATAAACTTAGCCTATATATTCTTCCATATAATTCAAGTGCAACTATAGAAGTTTCAAATGGAGATCAAAGAATTGAACGTGTGAATGATAACACTCGCAATGTGAGTTTGGATTTTGGACAGAATAACATACGCGTTGTGATCACTTCTGAAGCTGAAGGCGAGAAACTACACATAATCAAAGTGTACCGAGAAGAAGACTTGTCTCTTAAATCATTTAATGTTGATGGTATTGAGTATTGTGATAAAGCTACAGGAAAAATTAGAGAAAATATAATAAGATTTGCAAAAGAAAAAACTCTGGTTATTGTTAAGGCAGAGCCGAAGGTTAATTATGCAACAATCACCTTGAAATGTAATGAAAAGGAAATAAAGTTTGAAAATGGTTCTTACAGAGTTCCTATTGAGCCTGGAAGAAATGCAGTTGAAGTTATTGTTAATGGGAAAGACGGCATAAGAAGCAAAAGTCAAAAACTCACCTTTTTGCGTCCTTCTCCATCCATAGTAAAAGGAGAATTACTTACATTAAAAGCTGATGATAAAGATGTATTGCATTCTCTTTCAAAAGACAATTCTGTAACATTACCTTCTTGTAATAATGATAAGGCTACGTTGAAGGTTGAAGCAAAAGCAAGTGAAGGGGTCAGCCTCAAAGTGCTTAATAATGGTAATGAAGTCTCAGGAGATGGTGTATATAATGTTTCTTTGAATGAAGGAAATAATAAAATTGAAGTGCAATTGTATAAAGATTCTAATATGCTAGACACATATTTAATTTTTATAACAAGGTTTCCAGCTCAAGATGTGCCAAATAGTCCAAGTGCTGAAGAAGTTCAAATTAGTATTGTTCTTTCTGATGGTGTAAATGGCTCTCCTGTTGATGGTTCTTATATCAATATATTAAAAACAAAAGATGCCTCTTTAGTTAAACGTGTTTTAGTTAGAAATGGAAAGGCTAAAGTTAATTTAGCTAAAAATAACTTTTATGATTTTAAGGTGGAAGGAAGAAATAATGATTACTCTCAAACTCGCTATGCAGCCTCTGATGTGATTTCTTATTATGTTGATGAAAAAGTGAAAGTTGTGCCAATTGCACAATACCCTTTACAACGAGTGACACGCCCAGCCGAAGCTCCTATTATGGAAGGGATTTGGTTTGATGGCTTAAATGTAAAAGCTGGAGAAGAGACTTCAACAGAACAGATGAAAGATGTAAACATCAAGGTTGTAACAGCTTCTCCTATAGAAGCTCTGTCATGGAATTCACCTTTACCTATGCTCTCACTAGGTTTTGTGCCAACAGATGATATGAATAAGGATGTTTTTCGTGCAGTTAGATCTGGTATTCAATCTAAAAATGCTGGTGGAAAATATGAATCTAGTTGGAGATGGCCTTCTTTATATGGACATGATTTAATTAAAGGAGACGCTTTTGATGTAGTTATTGTTTTATATGATGTGGCAAATAATAGACTTGAATATCATGCTCGCTTCAAAACTCCTAATACAATCACAGAAGATTCATCAATTACTGTAAGTGATTTTAATATGAGATTTGAAAGTTATCCAACTCAATCTCGTATTTTCTCTGTTGGAGAAGATGCTTTAACAAAGAACTCCTCTCATTATTCAAACTTGCTGTATTTTAAGGTGCAAAGAGGAACTGACCATGTTTCTTGTATAGGCTTTGACATTTATAGAAAATGTGTTGAAGATGGCGAAGATTTTAGATGTGTTAAACATTTTGTTTATGAAAACTCAAAAGCTTCTTCAGTTGGTAATACGACTAGTAGCTATCATATATTAAGGGATAATGATGGAGAATTAGAAAATGAGAAAACTTATCAATATAAGATTGTAGCATTCACAACTGATGATAAAAAAAGTGTGTTAGATTCTTCTCCGATGATACAGCTTAAAGTGCCAAAGAGCACCTCGTTATTGCTAGAGTATCCTGTGAACGTGGGTGTTACAAAAAATGAAGCTAAAAATATGAGTTATAAGTTTAGGCTATCTAACCCTAAAATATTAGAAACAGCTAAAGAGATACGTTTAGGTTTTTTGATTTCTGATAGACAGGGAATTGTTTATTATGCGTCAAAATTTAAATATGTTTTTGATGATTCTAATGGTGGAGATGAGATTTACTTTGCAGTCTTAAAAGATGCACAAACTTATGATGGATATTATATTGGAACTAAATATTCAAAAAAGAGAACTGATGTAACTACTAAGTCAGTGCAAGATCTAATAAAAATTGACAAAACTACAGGAGTTATAGAACTTACAAAAGATTTTACTTCTATCACTTCAGTAAGTCTTACTAGAGTAAAAGATTTGATTCCATATTCTGAGGGAAATGCCTATTATTGGGATATTCTTGACTGGGGTACAAGTACATATACTGATCGTGATGACATAGCTTGCAAAATAGTTAGTAAGGAATCAAACGGGGTTACTATAATTAGTTGCACAAGTGATTCTGAGAATGGGAATAATGCTTGGAATGGTAGAGCAGAATTTAATGTAAAGTTTGACTAGGAGTTTTTATGAAAAGAATATATTTGATATGTTTAGCTTTTTTGGTTTTCTCTTGTGCTAATACTGTGTTTCATGGTGATGAACATAAAACGCCTCATATGTCAGAACAAGATAAAGCATTTCTAGGTTATGATTTAGATAAAGTTTATGATTCTTCAATCAATATAAAAGTGAAAGTGAATAATGATGAGGAGATGGATTTATTTGTCGATTCATTAAAAGATTTTGATGTTATTGAAAAATCTAGGATAGAGGGATTTAAAGAAGGGGAAATGTTTCTTACTGTTAAGGTGTTAGGTAACTATCCTGAAACACTAAAGAAAATAAGAAGTCTTCCTAATATTTTTTATGCTGAGCCAGATTATAAGATGAGTATAGTTGGCAAATATACTTCAAAGCCATCTGATGCTATTTTGCATCCTTTTGATTTATCCAATGGAACACTTGATGAAGACCCTGTAGGAGATTATCAAGAATATGCTCTGAGTATTACGGAGGCATTACGTGCATATAAAGAACTAGGTTATGGACAACATACAGTATGGGCAGGAATTATTGATAGTGGAACGAATGCAAACCATGAAGACTTTAAGGATAAAGATGGAAATAGCATTGTTAAGATATTAAAAACAGCTTTTGGTTATGGGAATAAGATTGTTAATGTTAATAATGGAAATAGCGACAACGAGCCTCATGGAGGACATGGAACACATTGCTCTGGTTCTATCTGTGCTGTAGGTAACAATGGGAAAGGCATTGCAGGAGTAGCTTGGAAAAATGTTAAACTTGCTTCATATAAAGGTATGTCAGATACTGAAGGGGATGTAAACTCAATATATGGTTCTTTAAAGGATTTAGTAGATTCTATTAGAAAAGAGGTTCCACAAGAGGTGCAAGCAACAATTCCTGTTAATATGTCTTTAGGTGGAGTTGTAGCTAATGGTATGGAACTAGATTTAATAAATTATGCTCTTTCCAAAGGTGTTTTGATTGTTGCAGCAAATGGGAATGATGGACAATTTTTACCTTCATACCCTGCGGCATATCCTGGTGTTTTGGCTGTTGGGGCTTCAGGTGATGATGATAAAAAAACAGGTTTTAGCACTTCAGGTTCTTGGCTTAATGTTGTAGCTCCTGGCTTAAACATAATAAGTTTGCAAAACACTAGAAATAATGGTTATGTTTATATGTCAGGTACTTCTATGGCTGCTCCCTTTGTTACAGGAATGATAAGCTATCTTCTTTCCTTTGAGCCAACTCTTACTCCATCTCAAGTTATTGCAATATTGGAAAAAACAGCTGATAAAATTGACTCTCTTAATCTAAATCCTGCAGGAAAATATAATGAAAATGGCTTTTCTAATTGGTATGGATATGGAAGAGTTAATGTTTATAAGGCAGCCAAGATGGTTGCAGAAGGTGATGTGCCTAAGGTTGGAGCAGAGTATGTGGAGAAAGCTTTGATAGTAAATTGTCCTTATAGTGGATTTATGGTTCATGTTTATGATAAAAATACTAAAGCTTTGGTTGCTATGTCTATTTCTTATGGATATCCTGCAAAAACTGAGTTTAGAAGATTGAGACCTGGAACATATAATGTTGTATTCAATGGTAAAGTGAAAGAAGTTACTATTAATAATGATAAAGATGTTGCTGTTAGCTTTTAAAAACACTTTTTTTTCTAGTTTTATTAGATATGAAAGGGTTAAGAAGAGTTATAAGTGTTTGTAGATGCACATAATCATGTTTTAGATTATTTAGAAGAAGTGGGAAAACCTAATGGAGACTTATACCCAGAGGGTTTTTCCATTTCCTTTTGTGCTTCCTCAAATGAAAGGTTAAGATTTTTAAGGCAAAAAGAGATTTGCAACAATCTTCCTATCAATATTAAGCCATATTATTCTTTTGGAATTCACCCGCAAGCTCCAAATATTGATGAATTGCGATTTTTGGAAAGTTTGTTAGAAAAAAATGAGATTATTGCAATAGGTGAGTGTGGTTTTGACCTTTTTGATGAAAAGTATAAAGCAACTATAGAGGCACAAAAAAATTTATGGAATGCTCAACTAGAACTTAGCCTTAAATATCAAAAACCTTTAGTTATTCACTGTAGAAAAGCTTTACATTTAATTTTTAGTTATGTGAAGACTTTGAAAAAAATAAAAGCTGTTATATTTCATGGTTGGCAAGGAAGTATAGGCGAAGCTTCTTCTTTGTTAAAAAAAGGTGTTAATGCTTATTTTTGCATTGGTAAAGCACTTTTGAGGGGACAAAAATCACAAATAGAAATGGCTAGGTCTTTTGAAGCTTCTAGGTTATTATCTGAAACAGATGCACCTTATATGACTTTAAAGGGAGAGAGTTTTTCTTCTTTAACTGATATTATTCAAGTAGTAGATGGAATTGCTCACTTGAGAAATATTGAAAAAGAAAACCTAAAAGCTATTTTTTTGAATAATTTTAGAGAAAGTTTTGGAATAGACTAGCATTATAAATAAGCCAATTAATCCTAATTTTCATAATAAATTACTGTTTTTATAGTCCCATTTGCTATTATTAATCTTTTCTGTTACCATGATATTGTATGGCACGTTCAAGTATCAAAAAATATGTTATAATTTATTTATTTGCAATTGTGTTTTTGCTTTTAAACAAAGCTATTTCTGCAACGATTCCATTAATTCTTCCAATAATAGTTGATGGTGCAATATTAGGGAACAAAGTTCAAAATAGCCTTATGTTTCGCTTTATATCCTTGTTTATGGTTGTGGAAAAAGGCTTTGCATCCATTTTAGCTCTTTCTGCCATTATGCTTTTTTTTGCTATTCTTGCTTTTTCTCTAGCATATATAACAGATATCTTAAATGCAATTGCAACAGAAAATATAATAAAAAATCTTAGAACTTCTATTCATTCTCATATAACTAGATTCACTTATGAACATTATTCAAAACAAGAAACAGGAGATTTAATTCAAAGGTGTACTTCAAATGTAGAAACAATTAGAAGAACTCTTTCTCATTTTGCAATTCATGGTTTTGGAATAATTTTTTCAATTTGTTATATCATTGTACTTATGATGATGCAAAGTGTTAAAATGACAATTATTTCATCTTTTTCAGTGCCAATTATTTTTATAGTTTCTTTATCATTTTTCATGTATATAAAAAAAAGAGATAGCATAGCATATAAAAAGGAAGCTTTAATGATGCAAGTAGCACAAGAAAACCTTACTGGAGTTAGGGTTGTTAAAGCTTTTTCTATGCAAGACTATGAAATTAAAAAGTTTGAAGAAAAAAGCATGGATTATAGAAATGAGAATTTAAAGATCAACTTATCTCACGCTTTGTTATGGTCAATAAATGATGCAATCGCTTCAGCACAAATTATGTTTGTAATTCTTTATGGTAGCTACTTGGCATATCTCGGTGAACTTAGTGTGGGTCAAGTTGTGTTGTTTAGTCAATATGTTGTTATGTTAGTTTTTCCTGTTCGCCATTTAGGCAGAATTGTTAGTAATATTGCAAGTCTAACTGTTTCAATAAAAAGAATTAAAGAGGTGTTGAATGCTCCAGAAGAAAATATTTCTATAAGTGAAAATAAGAAGAATGTGCTGGGTGATTTGAGCTTTAACAATGTATCTTTTGCATATCCATCTTCTAAAGAAAAAGAAGTTCTTAAAAACATTTCTTTTAATATAAAAGAAGGTGAAATGTTGGGAATTATTGGAATGACAGGTTCTGGAAAAACTTCGTTAATGTATTTATTGGAGCGTCTTTATAGTCCAAATGAAGGGAATATTATGATTGGTGAAGATGATATTTCAAAGATAGATTTAACAACCTTAAGGAATCATATTGGTATTGTTTTGCAAGAACCTTTTTTATATAGCAAGACAATCAAAGAAAATATTAGGCTTGGTAATCCAAATAGTTCTGATGATGAGGTGATGGAAGCTTCAAAAGAAGCATCTCTTCATAAAGACGTAATGGAATTTGAAAATGGCTATGACACAATAGTTGGGGAGAATGGAATAACCCTTTCTGGAGGTCAAAAACAACGTTTAGCTATAGCTAGAACCCTTTTGAAAGATACTAAAATTATCATTTTTGATGATTCTCTTTCTAGTGTTGATACTACAACTGATGCTGAAATTAGAGCCTCAATTTCCAAAATTAGAGGAAAAAAGATTTTGATTATAATTTCACATCGTCTTTCTTCTGTGATGGATGCAGATAAAATTATTGTGTTAGAGAAAGGTCATATTGTGGAAGAAGGCACTCATAGTGAGTTGTTGTCTAAAAATGGAAGCTATAGACGTATTTATGAAATACAAAATGCAATTTAACTTATTTAGAATAAAATTAGACTGTAATAAAGTTTTTTAGGGTGTTCAAGACTTGGAGAAAAATATATGAGTGAGATTTTTGAAGATGGATTAAATGAAAAGTTTAAAAAAGGAGTATGGTTAGATCTTTTAAAAGAGATTCTAAAAGAGAAAAAGCTCTTGTTTTTAGCTATCTTTATATCTTTATTGCAAGGTTTGCTCGAAGTTGCAACCAGCTTTTTTAGTAAATATATAATAGACACTTTTGTTATGAATAAGGATATAAGTAGTATTTGGTATTTTTCTATTTTGGCTATTATTATCGTCATAATGACATTTGTTTTTGTGTTTTCTTATGTTATGGCAAGTGGGCACTTAGAAATTAAACTTTGCCATAATTTAAGAGTGAAAGTTTTTAATAAATATCAACTCTTATCACTATCTTTTTATGATACTAATGCTGTAGGACATTTGATGGCTCGTCTTTCAAGTGATATAAATAAATTGAGTGAAGTTATTTCTTTGGGACTCACAGATGTAATTTGGGAGCTTTCTATTTTTGTATTTACAATAATTGCTATGTTAATCTTGAACGTACGTCTCACTTTTATAGCTCTTGCCATTTCTCCTATTATAATTTTAGTTTCAAAATATATTAATAAAAAGGTTTTGGAAAGGAATAGACTTACCAGTAAATTAAATTCAAAGATTATTGCAACGTATAATGAGGATATTAAGGGAGTTCTTACTGCGAAAACACTGGGGCTAGAAGTATTAAATGATAAAGATTTTGATTTTTTAACTTCCAAAATGAAAAATGCTTCTATAAGGGCTATACGTATCATGGTGTTTCTCCCATTTATTATTGGAGTTATGTCTAGCCTTTGTAGCTTTTTTGTTTCCTTTTTAGGAGGAAGCTTTGTTTTTCAAAATATAATTACTATAGGAACTTTTGTGGCTTTTACGACACTATTAACTCAGTTGATGGAACCCATTTCGTGGCTTATTGGAATGCTTTCTGAATTTATTTCCGCTCAAGCTAGTGTGGAACGTGTAGTTCAAGTTTTTAAGGAAGATGTTGAAATATCTGATTCTGAAGAAGCTAAGAAACTTTATAATCACCCTGAATTGATGGATAAAATTCTTAAAGGAGAGATTGAGTTTAAGGATGTTTCCTTTCAATATAAAGAAGGAGAGCCTGTTTTAGAGCATTTTAATTTGAAAGTAAAACAGGGGGAAACTATTGCACTTGTTGGGGCTACAGGAGCAGGAAAATCTACGATAGTTAATTTGTTTTGTCATTTTTATCTTCCAACAAGTGGGACTATTACAATAGGTGGTTATGATTACAATATAATTCCTCAAAAGTGGATTCATGATCATTTAGGTTATGTTTTGCAAACTCCACATCTTTTTACAGGTTCAATTATAGAAAATATTCGCTATGGAAATAGATTTGCAAGTGATGATGAAATTAAAAATGCCTTAAAATTAGTGGGAGCAAGTGATTTTATTGAAGAATTAAAAGATGGATATCAGACACAGTTGGGAGAAGATGGTGCAATTCTTTCAACAGGACAAAAACAACTTCTTTCTTTGGCTCGTATTTTAGTGAGAAATCCAGAGTTTTTTGTTCTAGACGAAGCTACTTCATATATAGACACTGAAACAGAAAAGGTTGTTCAAAAAGCTATAGAACTCACTCTTTCAGGACGTACATCTTTTGTTATAGCTCATCGTCTTTCAACTATAAGAACCGCTTCAAAGATAATTGTTATAGATAAAGGAAAGGTGCTCGAAATGGGAACTCATAAAGAATTATTAGAGAAGAAGGGAAGTTATTATGAGTTTTATAAAAAGCAATTCATTGATGATAGTGAAGCTATATAGTAGTGGATGTTTTTTATTCTTTTAGACTCAACTTAAAAAACTGCTAAGAAAAAACTCAACTATGATGATCAGTGAATCTTATTTAGTATTCAACTCTAAACTTAAAAGTTGCTTCAAGCTTATTTTCTTTACTGTTATATTTTAATTTAATTTCTCCCTTTTCTTTTGTTTTTTCTTGTTTGAAGTTTAATGTAGCTGTAGTTGAAGCAAGAAATACTATTTTTTGCCAGTTATTTTTTTCTTGCATCATAGCAAATGAAAAGATTAAATTAAAACATTTTGCTATAGTGAATCTATATTTTGAAGCTAGCTCGTATTTTTTAATACAATGAGGATTTATTTTTCTATCTTGCAAATATAAGAATGAAGATATATTAAAAAACTTAAAATAGTTTATATTAGGTGTAATAGTTAATGAAAATTTGAGTTTATAAATTTCATTTTTGTAGGAGACTTCATTTTTATAAGAGATAAATGAGTTTCCTAAAGAGTAGAAAATACCATAAAAGTGTTTAGTTTTATTATATTTATAGTCTTTAATAAATTGATACACACCATTTAACTGAAATATTTTGTATTTTATTTTTCCTTGAAGATAAAAGTTTAAAAATGACCTTTTTTGTAATAGGTTTTTTAGATTTTGATTTCCTAGATAATAAGCCCCTTTATAACTTATTCCTCCATTTAAAGAAGCAATGTGTGAAGTTAAGCCTGATTCTGTTCTAAATGCAAAGGATGAAAAAGATGGGATTCTTTTGGGTAAAATAGTTATTAATGAAAGAGAATTTATATAGAAAATAGGAGAAGAAAAATTAAAATCTGCTCCATATATTTGTAAATAAGGATTCTTTTTAAGATTTTCTTTTTTTATTTCTTGAATGCTAGAAAGTAGTGCTATATTCAGGTGTGAAAAGTTAGAGAAATTATTTTTATAAGAGATGTATGTATTAAAAATATTTCCTTTTTTCGTGTTTTTCCAAAATGAATAGTAATTAAAAAAAGGCAATGAAACTTCTAAAGCTATGCCTTCATTACTATTTTTTTTTGCTATTTTTATTGCATTTAATGCTGGAAAAAACTTTCTATTACTTGTTGCTGTAATACTCGAAAACACTGGATTATAAACATTTTTAAAGCTTAAAGGAGAGTTAAAGTTGCCAAGATATAAAGATAGCACAGGAGTTTTATGTTTTTTAGGATAGTGCATCAAGATAGGTGAAAATCTTAATGCTACAGTGTTTTCTAAAGTAGTAGAGAAGCTTAAAAAGGCTTCGTAATAAGAAGCGAAAATGTGTGAATTTATTTTTCCTAGATAACTATTAGATTTATTTTTCTTCCAATTAAATACTCCTTCTATATACATCTTTGTGAAATAATTATTTTTAGCATTTTTTTCGATTGCTTCATCATTTTCTTGGCTCTCATCTTCTGATTCTACAATATTAAGTAATTCTTTTTCTTTTGTATTATAGTCTTTTTCCCATTCATCTTTGTCATATCCATAAACTTCCTCTGCCATCAAAAAGGAAAAGTATAAAAATAAAAAACACAAAATTATGTATTTTTTCATACAAGAATTATATGGCTTTTATTATGTAGCTTGGCTCAATGTTTTATTTTTTAGGATTTGTTTGCTTGTGTCTTATATTGTGGGTTAAAATATTTTTTTTATATACAATACAGTTTTTGCTTACAATTACAATGAAGTGTTTTTTCTCATAAACTCTAATCTTTTTTAATAAACAGGAAGATTGTTTTGAAAGGCTTTTGAATGCACTCTTTATAATCTGGAAGTCATGTAAAAAGTTATGTATCTACTAGGCAATACGAAAGTATTGTGTTAAAGTTCCTCCCACTAATTTTAACCATTATAAGTATTCTTAAAAAACTTTGTTGGTTTTCCAGTAATACTAAAAAATTAAGGTGAAAATAATGCAACAAATTAATCAACAAGAAGAAAGTCAATATCTCTTACCCTGCATATCTGGGCTTTTCGTTGGAGTGCTATTGCTTTCAAACATTTTATCTTCGAAAATGATATCTGTGTGGGGGCTTTCATTTGATGGAGGAACACTTTTATTCCCTCTCTCCTATATTTTTGGAGATGTTTTAACTGAGGTGTATGGTTATAAGGCTTCTCGTCGAGTTATTTGGACAGGCTTTGTTATGCTGGTTATTATGTCAGTTAACATATACTTGATAAGTATCTTACCTGGACATGAAGAATGGACTATGCAAAAAGATTTTGACAATATTCTTCTTCAAATGCCACGTTTGGCGATTGCTAGTCTTATTGCATACTTTGTAGGTGAATATACAAATTCTGTGTTTCTTTCAAAAATGAAAGTTATAACTAAGGGTAAACACTTGTGGATGCGAACAATTGGTTCTACATTGGTGGGAGAAGGATTGGATACTATTTTGTTTGTTTTGATAGCATTTGCTGGTTTATATAGCACTGGTGTCTTGTTTAATATTATGCTTTCAAACTATGTTTTTAAAACTCTTATTGAGGTGATTTTTACACCTATCACATATAAAATCATTTATTTTGTGAAGCAAAAAGAGAATTTAGATACTTATGACTATAACGTAAAATACAATCCACTTTTGGGACATTAAAAGGAAAGAAGCATGAGAATACTAGTTACTGGTTTTGAACCTTTTGGGCAAGATGAAGTCAATCCTTCTTTAGAGTTACTAAAAAAATTGCCATCTCAAATATTAAAGGCTGATATAATTAAGCTTGAGATTCCTGTTGTTAGGTGGAAGGCATTAGATAAAATTAAAGAAGCTATTAAAGAATACTCTCCTCAAGTTATTTTGAGTGTAGGTCAATTGGCAGGAAGGGCAGATATTTCTATAGAAAGAGTTGCTATAAATATTGATGATTATTATATGCCTGATAATGAGGGAAATCAGCCTGTGGATGAACCTATCATAAAGGATGCTCCCAATGCATATTTCATGAGTATACCAATTAAGGTTATACTGCAAAAATTGATAGAAAACAAGATGCCAGCAAGTATTTCAAACAGTATGGGAACTTATTTATGTAATCATGTAGCCTATGGAGTTGCAAACATTATATCAGCACATGAAAACATAAAAAGTGGTTTTATTCATGTTCCCATCTTGCCTGAACAAGCTATAAATAAAACCAAGATGCCTTCAATGTCTTTAGAAACTAGTACAAAGGCAATAGAGTTAGTGATTGAAGCAATAGTAGAAAACGCTTCTGGAATATTGCAAGATTCTTTCTAATCTTAATTTTTTGTATTAGTATATTTCATTATCTCTTATATCATCTAAATTATGTTTGAGGATGTTTAGCGTTTTGATATTGCTCTAAAACAAAACTTTTTCCGCCTTGATAAATTAAAATAACAATGTTATCATTGCGGAGGTTTGTGAAGTCATCTAACGCAAACACTAGTTTTAAGGAGAGTTTAGTATGGATAGTGCTATGTATAACAGAATGAAAGAGAAGCAAGGTTTTATCGCAGCTCTAGATCAAAGTGGAGGAAGTACTCCAAAAGCCTTAATGCTTTATGGGATCCCTAAAGAAAGTTATTCTAGTGATGATGAGATGTTTGATTTAGTGCATCAAATGCGTACTAGAATAATACTGAGTCCTTCGTTTTCTTCTGATAATATTTTAGCTGCAATTCTTTTTGAAATGACAATGGATAGAACTATTGAAGGAATTCCTACTGCTGATTTTTTATGGCAGAAAAAAGGTATTGTGCCTTTTTTAAAGATTGACAAAGGTCTTGAGGAATCGTCTGGTGGAATAAGGCTTATGAAGGATATTCCAAATCTTAAAGAGATTTTGTCTAAAGCTGTCTCTAAGCATATATTTGGAACTAAGATGAGATCTGTTGTTGAAAAAGCTACAGAAAATGGAATAAAAGAAATTGTGGCCCAACAATTTGAGTTAGCACTTAAAATATTGGATGCAGGACTCATTCCTATAATTGAACCTGAAGTAGATATTCATTGCCCAGAAAAAGAAAAAGCAGAAGATATTTTGAAAAGTGAATTAAAAGAAAATTTGAAAAAGATTCCTGAAGGTAAGACTGTAATGTTTAAGCTTACAATTCCAACAAAAGAAAATCTGTACGAAGAATTCACAAAAGATAAAAAAGTTTTGCGTGTTGTGGCTCTTTCTGGTGGATATTCAAGAGTTGATGCAAATGCTCTTCTTGCAAAAAATAGGGGAGTTATTGCAAGCTTTTCAAGAGCATTAACAGAAGGATTAACGCATGATATGAGCGATGATGAGTTTAATAAAGCTTTGGAACTTTCAGTCCTTTCAATATACAATGCTTCGACATGCTAAGCTTTTATGGAAGATTCTATACAACTTAACCTTGAAAGAATAAAGGAAGAGGTGTCAAAAAAAGTTATCGGGAAAGACTCTTTGGTTGAAAATATTTTGGCTTGCTTTATTGCAGGTGGGCATGTTTTAATCGAAGGGCTTCCCGGACTTGCAAAAACATTAATAGTTAAGACTTTTGCCTCTCTTTTGGGACTTTCTTTTAAGCGGATTCAGTTTACTCCAGATCTTTTACCTTCAGACTTAATAGGAACTCTTGTTTTTTTACAACATAAGGGGAAATTCTCTGTAAGATGTGGTTCTCTTTTTGCTAATCTTATTTTACTTGATGAAATCAATAGGGCTCCTGCAAAAGTTCAATCTGCTCTCTTAGAAGCAATGGAAGAAAAACAAATAACAATAGGAAGAAAAACTTATCAACTGCCAAAACCTTTTTTTGTTTTAGCTACAGAGAATCCTATTGAAGAAGAAGGAACATATCCTCTTTCTGAAGCTCAAAAAGATAGGTTTTTAATGAAGCTATTAGCTAACTATCCTACCCATGAAGAAGAAGTAAAAATTGTAGAAAATATTTCTAAAAACTTTTTTAATGATGAAAAAGACAAAGAAAACGAGATAGCACCTATTTTTTCAAATAATCTTCTTTTAGAATTTAGAAAATATGCAAGTGAAGTAACAGTTTCAAAGGAAATTACAAACTATATTGTTTCTATTGTTTCAGCCTCAAGACCAAGTGAAAATAACAAGTTAAGATCGTTACCATATATTTCATATATTGATTTTGGAGCATCGCCACGTTGCTCAATTGCATTGCAATCTCTTTCTAAAGTGATTGCAATGTTTGATGGTAGAAATTATGTGACTCCTGATGACGTAAAAAAACTTTGTTATCCAGTTTTACGTCATAGATTAAAACTTTCTTATGAAGCATTGGCAGAAAATATTACTGCTGATGATGTTATTAAATCAATATTAAATATTGTTCCACAACCATGAAACTTCTTTACATTGCAAGCATTGTAGGAAAGCCTGGACTTTTCACTATCAGACGACTTTTACAATCTTTGAAAGAGAAATACGCTCCTGACCTAATAATAGCAAATGCAGATATGGCAAGTGGGACGGGCGGTTTAGAAAAAGCTCATGCCATTGCTTTGCATAAAATGGGAGTTGATGTAATTACTGGAGGAGATCATATATTTGCAAAAAAAGACCTTGTGGAATCTATTGATTCAATGCCCTATGTTTTGCGTGCTTTTAATCTTTCTAACATGAGTCCTGGAGTTGGCTTATTTCAGAAGAATGATGTAGCTGTAATTTCTCTTTTGGGGGTAATAGGTCAGTATAAGATGTTGGTAAATAATCCCTTCCCTTTGATAGAAGAGGCAATTGATGATTTAAAAGCTAAAATAACCATAATTGACTTTGTGAGTCATGCAACAGGAGAAAAGAAAACTCTTTTTTTTATGTTGAAAGGAAAAGTAAGTGCAATAATAGGGGGAGGTACTCTAGTGGCTACTAACGATCTTTATATTTGTGAAGAAGGAAATAAAAAAACAGCTTATATAACAGATGTAGGCAGAACAGGAAGTTATAATTCTGTTTCGGGATATATTCCTTCCTATAAAATTGAAGAATATTTAACATGTTTGACAAATTATCCTCGTGATTGTTGGAAGGATTTGGTTTTGCAAGGTGTTTTTATTGAGTTTGATAGTAGTGGAAATGCAATTAAAACAGAGAGAGTTTTTCAAGGAATAAAAAATGAAAAAAGAAGGAATAGTTTTAAAGCTTGACGGAGCTTATTTAGAGGTTTGGGAAAAAGAAAGCTTACCTTGTCATACTGAAAGAGAATGTATTAGCGATGATATTAAGGTGCATGATTGTTCAACTTGTTCTCTTTGTTCTCCTCTTAATTTTACAAAACTTAAAACAGTTAGAGTTTGGAATAAAACTGGAAAAGATATAAAAGTAGGAGATAAAATAAATTACTCTCTTAATTCTATTGTCCTACAATTTTTTATCATAATAGTATTGCCATTTTTGATATTTGTTATGACCTTTGCATTTTTATATTGCAATTCATACAAAGAAGAACTGTGTATTTTGTTTTCATTTTTAGCTTCTTTTTTAATTATAGGACTCAATATTTTTTTTACTAAAAAGCTATTAAAAAAAGTTTTTCAGCCCTTTGTTTGATTTTTTTCCCCTTTAATTGTATACTCAAAAACACTTATGTGTGTTAAAGAAAAAATAGAAAAATATCCATTTTATAATGAAATAAAAGAGAATCTTAAGTTTGATGAAAGAGTTGCTCCTTATACTTCATTTAAAATAGGTGGAAATGTAGAAGCTCTTTATTTTCCGAAAAGTTATAATGAGATGAAAGACTTTTGTGATTTTTTATTAAAAGAAAACATTCCACTTTCTATAATAGGTAATGCTTCTAACCTTTTAATTAGTGATCAAGGAATTAAGGGGGTTGTGATTTGTCTTTCTAACGTTAAAACGATAGAGATACTTGAGCAAAAAGATGATGTTGTATTGGTTAGGGCAGATGCAGGAGCTACTATAGGAGAATTGTTACAATTTTGCATTACTAATGAATTGACAGGAATTGAAAACTTTGCAGGGCTTCCAGCGTCAGTTGGTGGAGCTATTTTTATGAATGCGAAGTGTTTTGATTCTTCTATATCAGATATTCTTTTTTCAGTCTCTTGTATGAAAATAGAAAAAAAAGGTTGTGCTTTTGAAAAATATTCCTTTAACAAAAGTGATTGGGGATATAAACTTTCGCCTTTTCAAAAAAATAGTGATGGAATTAAAGTTCTTGAAAATAGGAGCATTGTGATTTCTAGTATATTAGTTTTAAGAAAAGGAAAAAAAGAAGAGATTAGACAAAAAGCTGAAGCAATTTATTCTCAGCGAGTTGAAAAAAAACAATTTGATTTTCCATCTGCTGGGAGTGTTTTCAAAAATGATTATACAATAGGCATCCCTACAGGAAAATTAATTAGTGAGGCAGGACTTTTAGGAGTTTCAAAAGGAGAAGCAGAAATAGCTCCTTGGCATGGCAATTTTATTATAAATAGGGGGAAAGCTACATCCAGTGATGTAATTTATTTAATGCAAACTATTAGAGAAGAGATTAAAAAGAAATATGGCATAATGCTAGAAGCTGAGATAATATATTGTTCTTAAAAGTAAGTTTACTAAAATATGGTCGCATTTGCGACCGCAATATGTTAAGTTGTAGTTTTCTTTAGTGTTTGTGTAATAATTATTTTCAAGATAGCTTAAAATAAATTCATATTTTACATATATTATTTTTTTATTCTTTCTTTTAAGACTATATTATCTCCTTCCATATACATCATCCTATATTCATCAACGATACCTGTATAATTTTTGCCATCTACATATATCATATAAATAGGAAAATTTTGTTCATCAGAAATAACAGCTTTATACATTAGAATTGAAGTGTTTTTAAAAAAAATCATCCCCATAAATGCAAGAAACGGACCTGAAACTTTCTTTCCATTAACATAAAGATACCAACTATTGTTTTCTTTAGCTGCAAAGGCTATAACAGAACCATCACTTGACATCTTAAGAAAATTTGAAGTTTCAAAAATTCCAAAAGTTCCAAGTTCTCCCAATGAGATAATAGTTTGTTTGGTAAAGAGGGTCTTTCCTTCTAAGAGAGTAGAGTAAACAATTTTCGAAAGATCTGGAGATACGGAGATATTGAACACTTCTTCACATGGAATTCTGACATCAATATCTTTAACATATTTCATTTCATCATCATCAAAATCTGTATGCCCTATAGACCACTTACCTTCATTGCATTGAGAATAATACACTCTTTTACAATCTTTTGAAAAAGCCATCTCAAAACCTAGTTTTTCAAAAGGTCCTGCAATAAGTTTATCATTAAGGTATATTCTGCTTCCATCATCTTTTATCTCAGAGCATATAATATCCTTATCATTGGGTAAGAAACCTAAAAAATCGATAACTCCAAAAGTTCTATTAATTTTTTGATCGTTAACATAGACAAACCAGTCATTTCCTTTAACAACTGTGAAAGCATAGTTTTTCTGTGATGGAGAGGTTGTCATTGGCATTCCCATGCAATCAAATGGACCTAATATTTCTTTGTCATTGATATATACATCCCATGCTCCTGAAGTTGACTTAGCACAGAAAAACCCAGTTTTATCACAAACAGGAGAGCGGAATAACCATCCAACTTTTACAAATTCATTCGGTAGTTTTCCATTTTTTGTGGAATAATAATGCCAGATGTTATCTTTTTGCCCTAAAAAGGCTAAATTGCCATCAGGTAAAAATACTAACTCAGAATGAAAATCAAAGCTATCACTAACTTTAACATCATTGAGATATACTTCCCATAGGCCATCTTTTTCTAAAAAATAAGCATAATTTTTGCTATCATCAGAGAATTTAAGATTACTTATTATTTCATCTGATTTCTTAAGCTCTTTGTCATTCAAATAAAGGTAGTGTTTTTCATTTAAAATCATTGTATATAAAATAGATTTTCTATCTTTACTTAAGACAAACTTCAAGCATTCATCAAAATTATTTGTATAAGTATCTCCATATAAAAATTTGTAGTGATTTGGTGAATATTCTGTTTTGCCTTTTTGATAGATAAGAGCAATTGGTATATTCTCATTTATTAAGTTGATAAAATGGACTACACCATCAGAAATTTTACCAATAATTTTTGCATCTCCATATACAAATGTTTCATTATTTTCATTCATAAAAACCCCATTGAATATGATAACATAATGAGAAATAAATTAGGAGTAATTTTTTAATTAATAGAAAGAAGTTTTTTGTACCAGCCTTGAAATATGCCTCTCTTTTAGTTTAGAATGAAAGGATTGAATACTGGAGTTTTTAATGTTTGATATTGTTCTGATAATTGAGTATACTTTTGCACTTTTTTGCTTTATAGCTCTTTATTTTGTACCTGCAGGTTATGGAAAGATGGTGAACAAAAAATGGGGCTTTGCAATAAATAATAAAATTGGTTGGCTAATAATGGAATGTCCTACAATCATTGTTATGTTTTCTTTTATACTTAGGGGCTATTATTTACCTTTCACAAAAGAAGAATACATATCTCGTATTTTAGTTCTTCTTCCCTTTGTTTGCCATTATATTTACCGCTCTTTTATTTTTCCATTTTTACTAAGAGGAAAAAGCTTAATGCCTATAACTATAGTGCTTATGGGCTTGGTTTTTAATACAATTAATGCGTCTTTAATTTCCGTTTGGTGTTTTTACCTTTGTCCATCTAATTTTTACGCTTATTCTTATTTTAAGAGTCCTTTCTTTATAATTGGGGTTCTTATTTTTTTGATTGGTTTTATAGCAAATATAGATTCTGACGCTTATATAAGGGGATTACGCAAAGTAGGGGATACAAAACACTATTTTCCTCATCACCATCTTTATAAGTTTGTTTCTAGTGCTAACTATTTAGGGGAGATAATTGAGTGGTTAGGTTTTGCTATTCTTACATCGAACCCAGCAAGTTACCTTTTTTTAGTTTGGACAGGAGCGAATTTAATTCCACGTTCTCATGCAATATATAAGCAATATCAAAAAGAATTTCCTGAAGAAATGGCAAAACACAAGGTTAAAAGAATCTTTCCATTTATATACTAGGATTTGGTTAGCTTTAAACTGAATAGGTCTTGTGTTTTATTGCTTTCTATTCTATTTTTTGCAATTTCATAAAAGCAAGCCTCTTTTTCAATTCCGATAAACTGTCTTTCAAGTAATTTAGCAGCAAGGAGAGTAGTTCCTGAGCCACAAAATGGATCTAACACTAGTTGCTCTTTCTTGGTGACAAGTTCTATTAAAAACTCCATTAGACGCAATGGTTTTTGTGTTGGATGTAAGCCTAAATCAGAAGAAGAAGCTGAAATTGAAATTAGATTATTTGCTTCTTGCCCATATTTTGCAAGAATCGTTTCATCATATCCTCCAATTCCATTTTCTAAAATA
Source organism: uncultured Treponema sp. (assembly GCA_963543085.1). Classification (GTDB taxonomy): domain Bacteria; phylum Spirochaetota; class Spirochaetia; order Treponematales; family Treponemataceae; genus Treponema_B. The sequence goes on from CAUUAF010000001.1 coordinate 45,649, forward strand.
TTATCAGCCAAAGTTCCACCAATTTTATATGGCTTTTGAAACCATAAGATGGGTTCAAATATTGGTCGTAAATTCCCTAGTTTCCAACCTTCCCATTCTTTAGAAGATGATTCATCCCCACGTCTTTCATACACAACACTTACTCTTTGAGCTCTGTGAGGAGCCTTTGTTTTATTCCAAGCAATCATGTCCTTAAAAGTGAAACCTGCCCCTTCAAAAGCTAAAATCACATGATGGGCAAAACGTCTTCCTGCAAAAACAAAAGCACTCCCCCCAGCTTTTAACACTCTAAACCAATCGTATACCCAACTTTCAACCCAATTATAATATTCCTTTCCTATTTTTCTATCTGCTTCTGACCAGCCATTTAGAGGCTTTCCTCTTTTTTTAAAAATATTGCCTGCTTTTTCTTGTGCTGGGCTACTTCCTAATAATGCACTATTTGTGTTTGAGTGAAGCACATCCCACTCATCAAAACTTATTCCATAAGGAATATCACTTAATATTAAGTGGATTGAATTGTTTTCTACATTTTTAATGATTTTAATAGAGTCTCCGTGATATATTGAATTTATGGTCATGATTTACTCCAATAAAAGATTTGAAAATCTTTGGATACTTAAAATTTTTTCATTTATTTTCAGTGCAGAAATCAAGTTAGTTACAGCTTCATCTCTAGTATATTGTTTTATTTTTAATATTTGATTTTTCCAATAAACTATTTCTTTTTTACCTCTTTTTATTATTGATGTTTTAAAACCAAGTAATAATCTCTCAAATTTATTTTCATCAAGATCTAGTAATTGAAGTATATTCTTATTTTGTAAGGATAGAAAACAGAGATTTTTATTGGATACAACTGTATTTTTACTTAAAACTGCACTTATATCCCATAAGTGACATAGATTAACATTTTCAGTTTCTTTAATATTTGATTCTAATATAAGTACAAAATATTCCCATGAAAATAAAGATATATTATTATCTAAAGCTTGACCATATATCTGGCTTTTATTCTGTGGATATTGAAAATATGGGCATACTAAAACTGCATAATCATTATCGCCTTTCCAATGATACATAGATTCTACTTTAAAATCTTTTTGATTTTTTGCAGTTCTACTAAGTCTAAAAGCCTTAGCATCTGCTACCAGTGAATATTTATGGTATTTACTTGAAGCTATAACATCAGCATTATTTGCTCTTTCTTTTATCACTGCTACATTCATATTTAATTCATAAAAACATCGACTAAGAATTATATCAGAAACTTTTGTGTATATTTTTTCTTCTTTTGAATCGTGAGGAATATATTCTGGTATAATTCCAATTTCTTTGACTAACTGTATTAGCTCTTCCTTTTGAATGCTAAAAATTATCTCTTCTAATTCTATACTTGCATCTTGAAATGTATGTGTTAAGCAGATTTTTTTTATTGAGTTACACAAAACCTTAAACGTCATACCTTACTATATAGAATTCTAGTATAAATTGTAATCATTTTTGTAAATTAGAGCTAAGGATTTTAGCATTATAAATACTTGAGAATTAGAGCCATTCGTATCGTCTGATTCAAGCCTCTCGTATGTAAGCATGCAAGACATTTGCATGGCTTGGATGGAAAAGCTCCTTTATTTAGCTTCGGAGTTACGTTGGCATTCCCCAGCCTCCAAAATTGTTTTGTAATCTTTAATGTTATATTAAATATTTGACAAGGTTTTCGATGTTGTTCCTATTTCATAAAAAGATTACGATGAATCTTGAGAACTTGAATTCTATACTATTGGATACTTGATTAAATAAAAAGATTGAAAAATAAAGAAAAAATCAATATCATGAAAGGCGTTTATTAAAGATTATGGTGAGGATTAGCAAATATGTTATGGAATGAGGATTGTGAAAAACTGTTTTTTGAACAAAGTCTTAAATATTTTCTCTCTTTAGATAAACTATTTTATAAGATTAATGGTAAGTATTATGCATATATTCCAAGAGGAGTAAAACATAGTAATCAGACACTACAGAGTCGAAATTCTCTTATTGGTCAGTTTACAGAAAAATGGTGTAGAACTTTGTTAGAACCAATAGCTAAGAAATTTAATCTTTATGCTATAAATGGTGTTGTATGTGAAGATATAGCTTTACATAAAGGTTCATAAGCAGACATAGCATTTTGCACAACAAATGAAACGATACAAGATGCAAAAAATATAAAATTAATTTTTGAAGTAAAAATGAGTATTGTGTCTAACTATGTAATGGAAGAAGATGGTTCCTTAAAAAGAATAGGAGATTATAAATCTCATATAGCTTCTCCTTCTTTGCTTCGTTCTGATTCAATGTTAAAAGCAATTGGTAAAGCAATTAATATACGTGTTTCGAATTTGCTTTCAAGTAATATACCAATTATCGTTTTAGGAAATAGCCCTATTACTAAAAATTATTGTAATAAAGTGGATATTTTAAAAAATAATGGTATAATTCAAGGTTTTTATAGTCTAAATCCTAAACCAACAGATTCTGATTTTATTTCTGTATCTCAAAATAAAGGGTTTGAAACTATTTGTGCAGAATCACAGCTGGAAAATATATGTTCTTCTTTATTATTCGATGATAGATATTATTTTTCTTCAATGTTAGATAAATACACTCTAGGAAATCTTATTACAATAGCTTCAAAAGAAAATGATAATATACAAATAGCTAATAAATTTTTAAGTCTTATTAGGAGCTATAATGGATAAAGCGACAAAAACAAGTAGTTTCGGAGTGAATGGAAGAATTTCTCATGATTCAACTATATTTTACAATTCAAAATTGTATGCAACACTTCCTAAAAGGCAAATACAGCATTCTAAAGAAGAAAATGAATGCCCACCACAATTACTTAATTCTATAATTCACTCATCTTCAGAAAATATGAATAGTATTCCAGATGATTCAATTCATTTAATGATTACATCTCCACCATATAATGTTTCAAAAGAATATGATGAAGACCTATCATTGGATGAATATTTAAGTTTATTAAAAAAAGTCTTTACTGAAACATATAGAGTGCTAACATGCGGAGGACGTGCATGTATAAATATTGCAAATATTGGAAGGAAACCATATATTCCTC
>CAUUAF010000002.1:0-39209 GCA_963543085.1 uncultured Treponema sp.
CAACTTCAAAAGTTAGCTGGTGAGTTTGTGGAGCATCTTTTTTGAAAACAACCTTTACATCTAATTCTTTCTCAACTTTAACTTCAATAGAAGTCTTATCTTTTTCATCTGTTTTCTCTTTATCATTGATTAACCACTTCTCAACTTTATAATCAGCATTCGGCTTAGCGTTAAAGACAACAGTTTTGCCTTCTTCCACCATACTAGGAGATGTGGTTAAAGCTCCGCCACCTTTAATGCTTGCACTTAAAGAGCCACCTTCCTTATTGGAAACCTCAAAAGTCACCTTATGAGTTTTTATAATCTTTTCAAAGATAACCTTAACACTCAGGTCTTTTTCGACTTTAACTTCAATAGAAGGCCCTTTTTCACCCAGCTTTTCCTTATTATTAACCAACCACTTCTCAACTTTATAATCAGCATTCGGCTTAGCGTTAAAGACAACAGTTTTGCCTTCTTCCACCATACTAGGAGATGTGGTTAAAGCTCCGCCACCTTTAATACTTGCAGTAATTGAACCGCCTTCCTTATTGAAAACCTCAAAAGTCACCTTATGTTTTATAGCTTCATGCTTATCACCACCTTGCGTATTTTTGCAAGATGCAAAAATCAAGGCAAACAACAACATTGAATATAATATTTTTTTCATTTATTTTTCTCCTTATTTTCCGACAAAACAATTTTCTGAAACACCCATTTTAGTAGCACCTTTCTTATAGTCTGCAAGATAGGCACTAGGCACAGTGATAGATTTCTCTCCCAACTTTTCACAACCTACAAAAGCATTCTCAAAAAAATAACCTTCGCGTTCAGGACTTGCTCCTCCTTTCTCATTATTATATTTGCAATTCAAAGCAATAGATGTTATTTCTTTACAACCTAAAAATGCTCCTTGCATATCGTTTACACTCTCAGGAATAGCTTTAGTTTTCTTCAAACCTTCACATCCCATAAAAGCATGTCTAAATCTTTCCACTTTACAAGGAATTTCTGGCATTTCTTCTAACGCAAAACATTGCACAAACATTGAAGCCATGTTAGTAACATTCTCTGGTATTTCTGGAGCTTTTTTTAGTTTTAGACAACTCAAAAAACACTCTTCTAAGTTAGTAACAGTTTTAGGAAGAATGGGAGGAGTCTCTAATTCTGTACAAAATGCAAAACAATCTGACATATCTTCTACTCCTTCAGGAATAATAGGAGGAGTTTTCAAAAATGCACACGTAGTGAAACAATTTTTTAGGCTTTTAACGGTGTTTGGAATATTTTTTACTTCCTCTAAAATTCCACAACCTGCAAAACACATTTCAAGATTTTCTACCCCAATTGGTATGTTCTCAACAGAAACTAAATTCTTGCAATTCACAAATGCTGCACTCATTCTACTCAAACCTTCTATTCTCTCATCAAGTTTTAATGCTACGTTCACATCGAGAGCACCTTGTAATATCTTTCCAAGTTCACTAGGTTCATATGAAAAGCCACTTTTTCCACCTTGCAAATTTTCTTTTGCCACTTCTATAACCCAAATATAGTTAACTTCTCCCTTTTTTGCTTTTTGTGAGAGATAATCTTCTAACTCAGCATATTTCACTTTTGTCCACTTATCATCAGGCACAACAACATCATCTGGTTTATTGGAAGTGCCATGTCCACAAGAAAAAAACACCATAGTCATAAAAAATAGATAAATAAACTTTTTCATAAACATCCTTAAAATTAAAAAGAGTCATAATGCAAGCTATCTTGCACATTAAAGAAACTATAGGCAAATCGCCTAATCCAAAAATTGAATAAGAAAAGAAATGGATAAGATTTATTGAAAGTGCACTAAGGAGGCACAAAAGCGATCAGTCAACATCTTATCCATGCTATTCTTATTTTGACCAAAACAAAGCAATACTGCTTTGCCATGAATAAATCACTTACGCACTTTGCACCTCCTTAAAAATAAATATTTATATAATGGAGAGTCATTATACTTATAAATAAAATCAATTCAAGATATCTAATTTTTATTGAGTTTAGCTTCTGAATTAAAACCTGCTAATTCAAGATTTTTTATGTCTAGCTTTGTTTCTGAATTGTATGAAATAGCTTCATCTTTCTGTGCATATTTTCCTGCTACATTAAAAATGCTATTTTCAACGTTTATTTCCCCACCATTGGCATTTAATGCTATGGCAGAAAGATGTGTTAGTATATTACAATGAATGTCTTTCATATTTATGGAGGAATACACAGAATCTATAGCCACCACAAATCGACCATTGCAATTAAAATGAACATCATTAATCTTTAGTTTTGACTTAATTGTTTCTATGATATTGCAAAACCCATTTTGATTTGAATTAACAATTGAAGCATTAATACTCACACTAGATTCGATAAATCTAAAAAGTGAGCCTCCTTCTTTTGCGGTTATACTAATATTTTTCATGCTGATAAATGAATTCGATGAATATAAAATGGGAACAGAACGAGGTTCACCTACAAATTCTCTTCTTGAAATACTACATTTTTCTATAAATAGTTTGGAAGATGTAACCACAAAGCCTGCATTTTTTTCAAAACTTATATGTGAATAAGTTTTTGATTCAGCTTCAAGCTTATAATCATCAAGACCTACAATTCTAGTAGGAATCGTAACAACATATACATTTTTTGATGCAAAACTACCTGTTATGTGTATAGTAGCTTTTATATCTTTTTTCTTTAATCCACTCAAATGAGTAAAAGCATCCTCAATTCTTTTGAAAGGTGCTTTTTTAGTTCCGTTAGCTCTTTTTTTTGATTTATTACTACTATTAACAAATAGAACTATCTCTTTTCCATCTATATTTTCCCACCCATCAGTTGTTTGTTCAATGCTTTCTTCGCCTTGTAGCAAACAAAGGCCAAAAAAAACAAAGTATACGAATAAAGTTTTTTTTAACACTTCACACCCTCAAAAACCTTTCTTAAAAGTGGATTATTCTTAAAGTAATGTTCTTCTAGTTCTTCATTTGTCAAACCTACAAGTTCATGACTCATATAGTGAATCCAGATATCATCTGCTTCAGAATAAATCTCATGCTTTCTGCACCACCAATCAGGCAATACTTCTAAGCTTTCTTTTCTGTTATGACGATCTTTATAATCGTGTACTGCAACTTTAATATTTTCTTTTTTCAATCCTCTTTTGATTAAATCAGCAACTAAAAAATTAATTGTTTCTCCAGAATCAAAAATATCATCGACAATAAGAATTTTCATGTTCTTATCTAAGCTTTCTGGTGGATATGTCCATCCATCTAGCACAATTTTAGAATTACTTCGAACCCCAGAATAAGAATGAGCCACAACAGTTGAATAAAGTATTTTTTTTTCTCCTTTATACGCAACCTTAAAAAACTCACTAAGCACATTTCCTAAGTATGCACCACCACGCATAGAAGTATAGATTATATCAGGAATATACCCCTCATCAATTATTCTTCTTGCAAGAGTAAAACCGTTATCTCTAACAGTTGTATATTCTAAAAATTCTTTTTGTATCACAGAATAACCTCCATGTTATAAGATTTTGTATGACACCTATAAACACTTTTATATACTAAAAATAAAAAAGCCTCACCATTTTTGACTTTAAGAGCAAAGATGGCAAGGCTTATCATTAGAATTAGACAAAGAAAAACTACTTTCTTAAATGTCTAAAAATAACTCTTTTTTCTACAGTTGTATTCTTAGATCCTATGGCTGCTGCTTTCAAATCTTCAATTTCAACACGTGCAAAAACATTATCTCTTTTGTAATTTGAAAGGAACTCATATATTGCCTTTTCTGTTGCAGATTCATCGAAAGTCTTATTAGGTTCTTCATAAACAAGATAAAATTCAACCCAATATTCATTCTTATATATCTCTGTCATTTTGATAATAGCATTTTTTCTTCCTTGCACTTGATATTCCACAGTTTTAGGTTGAGCAGTCTGTGCAAACAAAGAAAAACTAACCAAAGCAATCATAGCTCCAATAGCCACACACAAGTTCTTTTTCATAAAAATCTCCTTAAAGACCAAGAATAACCCCACCAATCCCTGCAAGGTTAAAATATTTTTAAGATTGTTCAAAACACATCTCGATGTATTGATATGATACTTAAAATTAGGATTTTTTCAATACCTTTAGCGTTTTATAAAAGCCTTTAAACAAGCAATTTCAAAATGTATATTAAAGAGAAAACATGTCCTCCATATCACCTTTATATGTGCATACCCTATTTAAACTGTTGCCTAACCTATATTGGCATTAGTGACCACAATCAAATTATTTATTTAGTTTTTCTACTACCCACTTACCAATAGTGTGTTTGTTTCGGCTAATGCTAACACCAACTAGAAAAATGTTTTTCTTGGCAGCTTCATATTTTTCTGCATATCCAGCTGTTTTAATCTGAGCTAATGCGACATCAGGCTTAACCCCAACCTTAAACTCAAAAATATATATGCTACCCACTGTTTCTACCTCTATGTCAGAACGTCCTTGAGAACTATGTATTTCTGTCCTTACGTACTGCCCCATAAGATGAAATATGAGGTATATTGCTGTTTGATAGTTATGTTCTCTTAAAAATTGTTTATTTTCGGGAAAATTATCATAGGGAATACTCGCCATCAATGCTTTTATGAGCGTTAAAACTTTGTCTATATCATCTTTTCTAATTGAATTAACAAATTCATTAATCAGAAAAGGGGCTGATGAAGGATCGCAAGTTCTTATATAAACATTCATTAAGCGGTTAAGAAAGGCATAACGCACCTCATCATTTGGAAAACCTAATACATATGTGTCAAATTCTTCGTTATAGGTTTTTACCGTGAGATATCCAGTTTGAAAGAGTAAAGGAGCTAGATCTGCATAATCCATTCTATATTCATCTACAGCTTTTAGGCTTACTTCGATATCTCCTTCTAAATCTGGAATCTTAAAAGCCTTTTGTTCTAGTAAGCGAACCATGAATGAGGGAGTTCCAGTTTCAAACCAATAGTCACCAAGCTCCTTTTTTTCAAAGGCAGTGAGCAAGCTAAAAGGATTATAGAGTTGCACTTCATTTTTGCTAAAACGATAACCATCATACTTCTTTTTCAGAATGCTTAACATTTCTTCTTGAGTTTTCTTATATTTGTTTGCTAATAATTCAATTTCTGGAGAATAATAGTCTTTTAGTTCTTTTTCTGTTATTCCGCAAATACTAGAATATTCGTAATCAAAGCTTATATCAAAAAGATTGTTTAAATCTGAAAAAACACTCACCTTACTAAACTTTGTTACTCCCGTAAGAAAGCTTAAATGAATATGAGAACTTGCACTCTTTATCACGCTATAAAAAGCTTTTAGCGTGGAGCGATAGCTATTTTGTAATTCTTCATTTTCTAATGTGGCAATTAAAGGCTTATCATATTCATCTATTAGAATAACTATTTTTTCCTTAAACTTCTCATGTAAAAGTTGCAAAATATAAGAAAAAGCTAAATTTGCCTCCTCAATATTGGTTTTTACCTCATAAATATCTTCCCACATTTTTATGTGTAGCTTTAATATTTTTTCAAGATGTTCTTCTTCTGCATATTCACTTGAAGATAGGTCTAGTCTGAGCACAGGATGGATTTTCCACTCACTATTGTTCTCTTCTTTTATTCGTTCTATAGCAAGACCTTTGAATAGTTCTTTCTTACCTTCAAAATAAGCTTTTAGTGTAGAAAGATATAGGCTTTTTCCAAATCTTCTAGGACGAGTTAAGAAAAACGTCATATTCACCCTATCCATCTTCCAAATAAACTGAGTTTTATCCACATAAACATACTCTCCTTCTATCATAGAAGGAAAGTCTTGAACACCGACAGGCATGTACCTTTCTTTCATACCTTTAATTATAAGAAAATCCCAAGAAATGTCAAACTTTTGAGGAATTGATTAGTACATACCAACGTTTTTTTTTATTTAATACTCTTCTATATCATCAGGTTTATTTAAAATGAATAGGCCTTTCTGCGAAAACTCACCTTTATCTGGCGTAATCAAATTCCTCATAAGATATTCTTTTTTGCTAAAACCTTTGAACAACTTAAAAATTGTTTTAAGATCAAACATATTAGTTTTTCTCCTATTTATATAGAAGAAATCTTAATAAAAGAGTCAGCTTTTAAAGAAGCCCCTCCAATTAAGCCACCATTTATATTTGGCATTTTGAGTAAGTCTTCGGCATTATCTTCTTTCATTGAACCACCATATTGAATAACAATTTCTTTGGCTATTTTTTCATCATAAAGAGATTTTATGCAACTTCTTATAAAAGCATGCATATCGTCTGCATCTTTAGGTGTAGCACTTTTCCCTGTTCCGATAGCCCACACAGGCTCATAAGCTATTGTTATCTTTTTAATATCTTCCTTAGAAACACCTTTTAAGCCTTCCACCACTTGAGTCTTGCAAACTGCTTCTGCCTCACCACTTTCCCTTTCATCAAGAGTTTCACCAACACAGAGAATCACTTCCAAACCATGTTTTAATGCTAGCAAAACCTTTTTGTTTATCATTTGGTCATCTTCTTTAAATATATGCCTTCTTTCTGAATGCCCCAAAATAACAACTTTCACACCAACATCAAGTAATTGAAAAGGAGAAACATCACCTGTGTATGCTCCTTTCTCTTCAAATCCCATATTTTGAGCTCCCAAAAGGATCGAAGAACCTTCTAATTCATCTCCGACAGCCTGAAGCAATGGAAAAGAAGGAGCAATCATATATTTATTTTTATCATTTTTAAGTCCAGCTTTCATCTTTTTAGCTAGCTCTAAAGCTTCATTTTTTCTCAAATTCATTTTCCAATTTGCTGCGATGTAATAACAAGCCATAATATCTCTCCTATAAATAAACTTATATTGTAAAAAATCTCTTAGTCTTGAATAGGCTCAGCATGATATGAACTACGCACTAAAGGTCCTGAATTCACACGCTTAAAGCCCAATTCTAAAGCAATTTTTCTATATCTTTCAAACTGCTCTGGAGTTACATATTCTGTTACTTTTATATGTTGCTTTGTTGGTTGCAAATACTGCCCCACTGTTAGCATATCACAATCCACATCTCGCAAAGCCTTAAAAGTTTTTACCATCTGCTCTTCAGTTTCTCCAAAACCTACCATAATGCCTGATTTTGTCTTAAAACCTTGTCTTTTTGCATATTCTAACACATGAATACTTCGCATAAAATTAGCTGCAGGACGCACCCTTGGATAGAATTCAGGAATTGTTTCTATATTATGGTTTAAAACATCTGGTTTTGTTTCTAAAATGATATCAAGTAAATCTTCTTTTCCTGACATATCAGGAATGAGGAGCTCAACAGTAGTTTCAGGGTTATATTTTTTTATTTGACGCACAATCTCGGCAAATTGATTAGCTCCTTGATCAGGTAAGTCGTCCCTTGTGACTGAAGTTACCACAGCATGTTTTAATTGCAAAGTTTGAATAGCTTTTGCAACATTTTCAGGTTCATTTGGGTCAACAGGATCTGGTTTGTTTCTTGTAACATTGCAAAAAGTGCAATTCCTTGTGCAGTTCCTACCTAAAATCATAAAAGTTGCAGTGCGTCTAGCAAAACATTCCATACGATTTGGGCAGTTTGCCTCATGGCATACTGTGTGTAGATTCAAGTTTTTAATTAAACTTTTAACATGAACCGTGTTGCTATCTCCTTGCACATTAAGCTTAAGCCATGCAGGTTTTCTAACAATCTTTTCCATTATTATTCGCCTCTATCAATTTCATAATATCACCGATAAACACTTCTTTTTCCATTCCCTTAATATATTTTTCTAAATCTAATTTATCAATAAGTTTAGTTATAGCTTCAAAAGAACACTCGGTGCCTTCTAAAATCTTGCATAAGGGAGCAACACCCAACTCACTAAAAAAATCACCTTCTATCACAATTTCTTTTATTCTATTCTCTTGAATATTAAGTGCTATTTCAACAAGTCCACAAGGATATTTTTCTGCCTTTCGATTGTTTTTTAATGAGCCATTCCCGTAATTCCATTCATGAAGAGCAAATATTTCATCCCTTATTTTTGTTATTTCTTTTAGATCCTCATCTTTAAGCACAGTAGTCTCTAAAATTCCACAATCCTTTTTGATAAAATCTTCTATATAAGATTTAAACTCTTTAACTCCCATATCGACAAAATCGCTTATAAAACCGATTCGAGAAGCAACTGACCTCACAGCCTTACCTTTGAATTTGATATCTCTAACCTTTAGTGCATGTGAAAGATTATAGACGTTTGCTTTGAATAAAAGAGTGCCATGATGAACAATCTTACCATTCCTATGAAATTGAGCATTTCCACTAACTTTTAATCCATTGATAAGAATATCATTTCTTCCTGTAAATTCTGCTTCAAGCCCCAATGATTTTAGAGCTTTAACTACAGGTTCTGCAAACTTTGCAAAAGAGTTAGAAATAGAAGTTTGCTTTGTTATAAAAGTGTATTGCATGTTATCGGTGTCACAATAAATTGCCCCACCACCAGAAAGACGACGAACAACATCTAGCCCATTTTTCTCAGTAAATTCAAGATTTACTTCCATATTAATGTTTTGATATCTGCCTATGAGAATGCAAGGCTTATTTTGCCATAGCATAAAAATATCATCATCATATTTATCCATCACATATAACTCAATTGCATGATTTAATGCAGGATCTAAATTATTATTTTCAATAAAAATCATTTTTCTAGCCTTATCTTCCAAAAAGTTTGCATTATTCTATCACTTTTTATAAATTAGGTAAGAGTGATAAAAAAATCTAAATACAAAAAATTATGATTAAATTTGAAAAATATGGTATGATCTTGCGAAGAATTACTATGAGAATTTTCTATATCTTATTTTTCTTTCTACAAAAATATTTATTTTCCAAAAGCACCATTCATACATTAAGAAATGTGATAGTAGTACATTAGCTAGTGTTATAACAGTACATTAGCTAATGTACTGCCCCCAAACCGATCGATTTCACTACCCCAAATCGAGCGATTTGCATATGCGAAGTCGAGCGGTTTCGGCCGTCTAAGTCGATCGGTTTGCATATGCGAGATAGTTAAGTTTTGCAATCAAATTCTTTTTAGTTCTATAATGGAAGACTCGTCATTTTCAATTTGTAATAAACTGCCTACCATAATGTTTTTATAATAGGCTCTCTTATCATTATATTATATTTTGCTATAATGGCTTTCACTTTTTAGGCAAAAGAGGAAAATGATGGAAGGACTTGTTATTGCAGGCACAAATAACTTTTTTACAATTGCAAGAAAAGATGAAAAACAATTTTTATGTTCAATCAAGGGAAAAGTATTAAAGTTGGATAGCAATGTGTATAATCCCTTGTGTCCAGGAGATATTGTTGAATTTGAAGAAGTAGAAAATGGAAAAGGGGTTATTACATCACTACATGCAAGAAAAAATGTTCTATCACGACTAAATATCAAAACATGCAATCAACAATTTCTAGCCTCAAATATTGATTTAATTCTTTGCGTAACAACTCCATCTTCCCCCCCTTTTAGACCACGTTTTGTTGATCGAGTGATGATTCAAGCAGAGAAAGAAAACATTCCCATTTTAATTTTAGTCAACAAAATAGATTTACCTTCTCCTTCATCTTTGAAATCTCGCCTTGAAAACTGGAAAAAATATGAATATGAAGTGTTAGAAGTTTCCGCAAAAGAAAACATTAATATAGAAGCTTTAAGGAAAAGAATTAGAGGTTTAAAGGTTGCAGTAGTAGGTCAATCAGGTGTAGGAAAATCTAGTGTATTAAATGCACTCTACCCTTCTCTATCTCTTAAAACAGCTACAATTTCTTATAAATATGATAGAGGAGTACACACAACAACAAAAGCAATGCTTTTTAAGATGGACGAAACAGTAATAATAGACACTCCTGGCATTAGAAACTTTTCAGTATGGGGAATTGATGAAAAAGAATTGATCTTATATTTTAGAGACATGAAAGAGTTTGAAGGCAAATGCAAATTCGGTCTTTCATGCAAACATGAAAAAGAAGCAGGTTGCCAAGTTTTAAAAGCCCTTGATGAAGGGGTTATATTATATGATCGATATGAAAGTTATTTAAGAATAAAAGAAGAAATTAGAATGAGGAAGTAAGTGAAAGAACATACAATAGAATTATTGCAATATAAAAGAGTGTGCAAAGAGTTTTCTCAATATGCAATTACTGAAGATGGAAAAGTTTTATGCGAAAATATAAGCCCCACATCTAATATAGAAGAAATCACAAAACTTAAATCTTGTGGAAATGATTGCCTTTGCTTATTGCAACAATCTTTCTTTCCTCCACTAAAATATTTGCCTCCAATTATGCCTTTCCTTGAAAAATTATCTAATGGTGAAGTATTAGAAATAGAAGGAATTTATTCTATTTTTCTTCTTGTTATCTCATGCAAAAATCTCACTAATTGGAAGAAAGAGATAGGTAAAAGCCTTTTTGAAAAAAACAATTTTCTTGAAAAGATAGATGAGCTACCCATGTTAGATGAAATATACACTAGTATATCTTCTTTCATTGACGAAAATGGTACGTTGAAAGAAGTGTCATCTCTTAAAGCAATCTCAAAAAAGATTGAACACACAGAAAGCGATATAAAAGCTTCAATATTGCATTATTTTAATGATGACAGTATTGTTGATATGCTTCAGTCAAATCTTCCAACAACTAAAAATAATAGACAAGTGATAGCTGTTAAGGCAAACTTCAAAGGAAGAATAAAGGGTATTATTCATGAATACTCTCACAGTGCAAAAACTTTTTATATTGAGCCAGAAGATATAGTGCTCAAAAACAATCAATTGCAAGAACTCAAAGCAGAATGGGAAAGAGAATATTTTAATATACTGCGAAATCTTTCAAATATTATTTTTGAAAATCATGATAATCTAAAATTAACTCTTTCTATAATAAGAGAGCTTGACCTCATGTTCGCTTTTGCAAAATGGGCTAGTCTTAACAATGCTCATTTTTTAATGGATGGAGGAAAAACACTATGCTTAAAAAAAGCTCGCCATCCATTAATTAAACATTGCGTTCCGCTCAACATAATAATGGAAGAAGACAAAAATGTTTTAATTATAACAGGAGCAAATGCAGGAGGAAAAACTGTTGCTTTAAAAACTGTTGCCTTGCTTTCTTTGATGAATCAAACTGGTATGCCACTTCCTCTTGATTTCAGTAGTAGTCTTCCCTATTTTGACTTTATTGGAGTGGATATTGGGGATGAGCAATCTATAGACACTAACTCTTCAACATTCTCAAGTCAAATTAAAAATATTTCTTCAATAATAAACAATGCAACAGAAAAAAGCCTTGTGATATTTGATGAGATGGGAAGTGGTACTGATGTTGAAGAAGGTGGGGCTATAGCTATGGCAATATTAGATGAGATGATTCAAAGGCAAACACTCACTTTAATTAGCACCCACCACGGCGCATTAAAAAAATATGGTTTTTCAAATCTTCATTGCCTTAATGCTTCAGTAGAATTTGATTCAAAAACACTTTTACCAACTTATAACATTGTTGTAGGAGTTCCGGGAGAAAGCCATGCTATAGATGTTGCAAGTCGTAATGGTCTTAAAAGCAATATTATAGAAAAAGCAAAAGAATATTTAAGCAATAATTCATCTAGCATATCACGTTTAATCAATAATTTAATAGAAAAACAAAAGGAAGTTGAAACATTAAAAGAAAAACTCAAAAAAGATGAAAAAAGGCAAACTGAAAAGTTTCGAGAATGCGAACTTAAAATGCTATCTCTAAAGCAAAAAGAATTGGAGTTAAAAAAAGGAGCTATAAGAGATGCTAGAAGGCTATTTGACGAAAAGAAAAAGGAGATAGAAAACTTAGTAAGAAAAGTGAGAGAAGGAGAAGTTTCTAGGGAAGATACTGTAGCATTAAAATTATGGATTTCGTCAGTTGATGAAGCTTTGCTAGCCGAAAAAGAAACTATAGACATAGAAGAGAAGAAACTTGAAAAAAACTTATACATTCCAGAATGTGAAGAAAATATAAAAGATATAAAGATTGGAGATGCTGTTTATTCTACTACCTACGATATGGAAGGTGTTGTGTTGCATTTTGAAAAAAAAGAAAAAGCTCTTGTTGCATTCAACAATATAACACTCACAGTGTCATTAAAAGATTTAAAACTGATTAAAAAGAAAGAAGAAAAATCTAGTGTGTCATATAATCTTATAGGATATGATTCTTCTCTCTTTGAACTTAAAATATTAGGGCTTCATTCTGACGAAGCAATTAAAGCTTTAAACAATCATTTTGACAAAGTCTTACTCTCTGATGTTAAAGAATTCTCTATAGTGCATGGAAAAGGTAATGGAGTTTTGCAAGAAATTGTGCATGATATGTTAAAAAAATCAAAATATGTTAAAGAGTTTTGTTTTGCTCGTCCAGAATTTGGAGGAACAGGAAAAACATTAGTAACGCTAAAATAATTATATGTTTTAGATTATTACTGGGAGATGTGTTGTGAAATTACTTAAACGCAAACTATTATTATTGAGCATATGTATTATATTTTCTAGTTGTTTTTTTGTTTTAGATGGTGGCAGTGGTTGGAATGGAAGAACTAGAGATAATCTAGTTAAAGGTTATGACACAAAAAACATGTTTTTGCATGAAATTCAACTTGAAATAAATAAGGTTCGTTCTAATCCTAGCCTTTATGCAACTGAAGTCCTTGAACCTAGATTAAGACGCTATAATGGCTACCTATATCGAAGTGATGAAGGAGAACTACTCATAACAAAAGAAGGTGTGAATGCTATGAGAGAATGTATTAGAGCCTTAGAAAAGGCAGAAGACCTAGATGTACTTGAAATGGAAAAAGGCTTATACCTAGCTGCTCAATCACTGGCAAATGATCAAGCAATTTCTGGAAAGAAAGGGCATATTGCTTCAGATGGTTCAAGCATAGAAGAAAGAATGAATAGATATGGAACTCATATAGGCTTGGTTAATGAAATTTGTATTTATGGTTATAAAAATCCACGTGATATAGTTATTAGCCTTTTAGTTGATGATGGAATAAAGAGTCGAAAACATCAAAAGGCTATTTTAAATGATAATTTTAGAAAAATTGGAATAGGTTTCTCTTCTGAGTATAGAGCTCCTGAAGGTGCTGTAACAGTTATCAATCTAACAGAAAATTATTTCTCTTATTAACATTATGCTTAAAATACTTAATTCTGAATTCATTAAAAGTGCAACAAAAAAAGCTGAATATCCAACTAACACGCCAGCGGTAGAATTTGCTTTTTTTGGAAGGTCTAATGCTGGAAAGTCTTCTTTAATCAACTTACTCTTAAATAGAAAGAATCTTGTTAAAGTGGGTTCCAAGCCTGGTATGACTCAAAGTGTCAATTTCTTTTTGGTAAATGCTGTTTTTGAATCTTCTTCAAATGCAAAAAAAGTTCCTTTTACCCTCACTGATTTGCCAGGCTATGGATATGCAAAACTAAACAAAAATAGTGTTAAAAATATTGACGCTATGTTATATGAATATTGCATTAATAGAAAATCATTAAAGAAAATGTTTTTATTGATGGATATCAGGCGAGATGTAACAGAGGTAGAACTTAATACAATTAGATTTTTTAAAGATATCGGAGTGAGTACAATTGCTATTGCAACAAAGGCAGATAAGATTGCTAAAACTACAATACAAAATAGAGTAAAAGAATTGGAAAAGGCTTTTTTTGATGTCCATGTAATTCCCACTTCAACATTAAAGGGCTATGGAAAAAAAGAGATTCTTTCAATTATAGAACTTGATTTAAAGGAATAAATAATGACAATAGAATATTATACAAAAAATGATTTTAATACTTCAGTATGGCAAGGTGGAAAAACCACAGAACTTTTAATATTGCCTGCAGGAAGTAATTATAAAGAAAGAAATTTTGCATTACGACTAAGTAGTGCTACTATAGAATCTTCAACCTCAGACTTTACTATATTACATGGAATAAAAAGATTCATAACACCTATTACTTATCCATTTTTATTAGAAAGCAATATTAAAAAAACTTTTTTGTTAAAGCCATTTGAGGTTTATGAGTTTGCAGGAGATGAAAAAACATGTAGTTATGGTATGAGCCAAGATTTTAACTTAATGCTTAACACAGAAAAAGCAGATGGTTGGATGAAAACTATTAGAAACAAAAAAGAATTTAATATAGATGTATATGACGAATCAATATTCTGGTTATTCTGTCCATCTTTTTCGGTTGACCTAACAATCAATGCTTATTCAAAAACAATGGAATCATACTCTCTTCTAATTCTAAAAGATATATCTGAAAAGACACTCACTATAAAGCTTTCAAAAACAGCACCTCTTATTTTTGGTGGAATTAAATATCGTAATTAACTTAAAACAATTATTCATAATTTCTTTTCTTATAAATCTTTGTTTAGATGTTTGTTTATAGCTTTAATAATAGCAATAAGATGACTTCGCATAATTAAAAATTTATACACGTATATATTTCCTAGAAATATTTATAAAAAACTCAATAATGCTACTTGACATAGTTTTTATATATGGTATATAGTCATATGTATATGATATATAAAGTAAGTAATTATTGTTTTATGATTATTAGTTAAACATATGATAAAAATTAACAGAAGTTTAGTAAATTTGTTTATAAGTTTTATTCAATGTTAAAAAAACTTAAAATAATAATTATAACAAGACACCTTCCCCCAATTTTGGATGCCTTGATGTATGTGAAATTTAATGAGAGTAGGAATTAATTAGCAAAATGAATTTAATAGTTTCTAGCATTGAAATCAACAATTACCATCTTAATAATAAGGAATAATGAAAATGACATGATAAATAGAACTCTACCAGTTGATGCTAACAACTAGTAGAGAAATAGGCTTCATGATACCATAAAGCCCCTCTTTGCAGGAGGCCTTTTAGGCTATCATATTTAAATCGGGTATGTCAATCAGCATAAGATTGGTTGATTTTCTATTCTAACATTATTTTATAAAAACAAGATTCTGTTTAAGGATATATATGCCTAAAAAAGATAATTTTAAGTTGCATTATTTTCATAATGCAAGTTTTGTAGGAGAACTTGAATCTCCTCTTTTGAACTATACTGAAGCTATAGCTAAAAATGTTTTTAGCTATAGCGAGATTAATAGCGTAAAAAATCCTAGTGATTGCTACATTGATTTTTTTGTTGACGATTATAGGTTTGAAAAACTTTTATTTCTTCCATATTTCAGTAAATTAAAAACAACGACGGATGTTGTTGTTAAAATTAAAGAAACATTAGTTTGTATTAAAGATGTAGGAATTTATCGATTGTATAATCAACTCGATAAAGTTATAAAAAGATTATCAAAATTTGCAGGTGTTATAACTCCTGATTTCTCACTTTATCCTGAAATGCCTATTTTTATGAGAAAGATAAATTGTTTTAGAAGTAGGACGGTAGCCTACCACATGCAACAAATGGGCTTAAATATTATACCCAGTGTTGCTTGGGCAAATGAAGAAGATTTTTCTTTTTGCTTTGATGGTATTCCCAAAAACAGCTCTGTAGCTATTTCATTAAATGGATGTAAGCACAATGAATATAGCAAAAATAAGAATTTACTAGGCATAGAAGAATTACAAAGAACAGTAAAACCAAAACATCTTATTATTTGTGGCAAACCTTTTCCTGAGTTATTAAAATATGACAATATAATTTCATACCCTTCATTTTCAGAAAGAAAGGCTAGAAGAAAAGAGGAAGCTCAAATTAGAAGGGATGGACAATTAAGTTTTGATTTTAATGCTAAAAAAATAATTACATATAATTAATATATATAAATAATAAGGAGTAATTTTATGAATATGTTCAAACAAGAACTAAATAGTCTCATAATAAGGAGGTTAGTATAATGGGTGGTAGAGGTAGTTTTATCTCAGAAGGCGGACTTACAAAATATCGATATAAAGTTGTAGGTCATGTAAATGGTGTAAAGGTGTTAGAACCCAAAGATAAGTCTGAATCTCATACTTTACCAGAAAGGACTCACTCCCCTTATAGTTCTTATATGTGTTATTATAAGAAAAAACATAAAGAAGATGCAGAAGTGTTTAAGGGCTATATAATATTTGATAAAGATAGAATGCCTATATATAGGATTGACTCGTGCGGAGATTTTAAGACTTAAGTCTTAAAATCGACAGCAATACCTTTTAAGAGCAAAAATAGCTTTAGCTATTTTTGACTATGGTATTCACCGGGGACCTAAATCTCTACATGTTCATTACTTTAAAAATGGCAATATAGTTGGTGATCCTGAATATCTTCATCCAGGTGATGAACTATATGAAAAACATAAAAAATTATTTAAAGGAGTAAAATTATGATGTTTGGACAAATAGAAGAAGTGTATCAGGCACTTCACCGTAATGGTGATGTTGAATTTGATTATAAAGATATACCATATATCATTGAGGCTGGAAGAGGTGAAGATAGAAAAAGGTATCTTGAAATATGGACAGCTTATTGGGAAAAAGAAAACATCTGTATATTTAAGCAAGAGATTCCTGAAGAACCACCAATACCAGAAGAACTTGTTGACAAGGTGTTAAATGCAAAATGTTTTGATGGAAAATCTTTTTTAGAAATTGCTAATGATGTTGAAATTACATGGATATTTGGAATAGATTAAAGTATATGAAAAACATAAAAAATTATTTAAAACGGTTTCCACACAACTAATTAAACAAATCCTTACAAAGCCAATGAATTGACTTTGTAAGGATGTCTTCTACTACAAAGTTTAAAAACACAGAGCCACAAAAAACTCTGTGATAGCTTTTAAACATTATGTTTTTTACATACTACAAGCGAGCCTAACCCCAAGGACTCCTTTCATTCTAGCCATTGGGATGTCCTTAAAGCGTAAACCACAAGACGTGTAATCTGCATCACCCCACCAAGAACCTCCCTTTGTTACCCTTTCTTTTCCATGCAAAGCTCCTTTAGGATCAATAACAAATTTTCCTGTAGTGTAATAATTATCACTTATCTTGGCATCCTCATCATATAAGTCAAAACACCATTCCCAAATATTTCCACTCATACCATAAATCCCTAATGCATTTGGGGCTCTTTCATTTACACGATCACATTTAGCAGCTTTTGGAATTTTATCAACATATTTAGTTCCATTCCACCATTGTGCATAAAGAGCGACTCTAGCAGTTTCATCTCGCAAATCTTCCCATGTTTCGTTAGATGAAAGTGAATACCCCTCAAAACCCGTAGCTTTTTTTGCACCTGATGCACTATTTAGATTTGTTAGGTAGACACTGCCATACCTTCGAGCATTAGTCGCATCTTCTCCTTGATAGCGACTTGCATATTCCCACTCAGCTTCTGTTGGAAGGCGAAAACCTTTTTTATTCATATCAGCAAAAACTGTAACACAATCTTCACTCGTTGAATCTTTCAAAACTATAGGTTCATTTTCTTTTTTTCTATAAACGCACTCTGTCTCTTTGCCATTTTTCATACTTGTGTAAGCATTGCACCAAATTATACAATCATACCAGCTCACCCTTGTTACAGGATATTTTTCGTCAGTGGGCTCTTCTCCTTCGTCACCAAAACTTCCTTCATTGCCTTTATTAGTGAATGTATATCCATTTTTTTCTGCCCATTCCCTCACTTCATACCAAAGGTTATAAGTTATGGCATACTGTGCTAAAGCATAAGGACTTAACTTAACATTCCTACCTTCAACAAAAACGCCCTTCCATCTATTAGTTTCTTCTGAAAGAGGATAATCAACCTCAACGCCCTCAATTCCATCAGTTGGAATAGGTATAACAACAAAATCTTCAGGAAGCACCACTTCAACTTTTTTAAACGACACACTTACTGTTGTGGAGTCTGACACAGTCAACTTTGCAACATTACGGTTTACGTCAACTTCAACATTTTTACTCCATTCATTAACTTCAAAGTCTCTGTTTAGTGGATTTGCAGTAAAAACAATCTGTTTATCTTTTTGAACAAAAATACCAGATGTAATTTCTGCTCCATCAACTTCTGCCTTTATCTTTCCATTTCCACCTTCAACCTTGAAAAAGATAGCAAATGCATCTCCTTTTTGCAGAATTGGAGATTCTGTCTTTTGCTTGCACGAAAAAAGCATTAAACTTACAAACAATAGAATAAATATTTTTTTCATAAACTCAAAATGCCTCCTATTTTTTTATAGCAAGCCTAAAACCTAATGAATCACTCTGTCGCTTTGGATCAGTTTCGCCTCTAAGCCCTACAACACAACTTATAGCACCACTTTGCCAACCTCCTCCTCTTTGAACTCTATGAGTGTCATCACTTATAATAACAACAGGATTTGTGAAATCTCCTTCTTTCACTTTTGAATTTCTATCAAAACACCATTCCCAGACATTACCAGACATATCAAAAAGACCTAAATCATTTGCCTTTTTAGTTCCAACTCTATCTGTTGCAACTCTACGAAAAACTCCCGGTGTAGAATATGGATACCAATCTGTTCCATCCCAGTAGTTTCTATACACTGCAAATTTATCTGCTTCATCTCGCAATGTCTCCCATGTCTCGCTTCCCATTAAATCTTTCATTGCAGGATAGCCTACAGATTTTTTACCTCCTGAAACACTATTCAATTTTGTTAAATAAACATCTCCATATTTAGTGGCATTTCTTTCTTCATTGCTAAAACGTGCAGCAAATTCCCACTCAGCTTCTGTTGGAAGACGAAAACCATACTTTTTAATATTCATACTTGCAGTATCACAAACAAAAATAGGGTTCCCATTTTCATCTTCACCACTTTTTGCAGCAGAATCTTTTAATATAGCACTTTCATCTTCTGTATAATAAACACATTCCTTATCATTACCATTAAAATATTGCGTATATGCATTGCACCACACAATGCAATCTCTCCAATTCACTTGAGTTACAGGTTCGTCATCAACATGTTCTGCTTCGTTGTAGGCATTTTCACTAGCTCCACCCTTTCTTCCTTTATTTTCAAAATGATAGCCATTTTCAACTGCCCAGTCATACACTTCTTTCCATAGTTTATAAGTAACCTCATACTTTGACATAGCATAAGGAGAAAGTATTACTTTCCTTCCTGCAATAAAAACACCTTTCCATACATCACGTGTGCTTGAAAGAGGATAGTCCGCCTCCACCCCTACAATAGGTTTTTGAGGTGGGGTGATGTTCACAAAATCTTCAGGAAGCTTAATAGAAAACTCTTTAAACTTCACTTGCACATGAGTGCTGCCCTTCACTACTAAAGTTGCCTTTTCTTCATTATCTTCAAATTTTTGGGCATTATTCCATTCATCAACCACATAGCCTTGTTTTGGAAAAGCTGTGAAAGTGATTATACTATCTTTTTTCACAGTAATTCCTGAAAGAATATCTGCTCCATCAAGTTCTGCTGATATTTTTCCATTTCCACCTTCAACACCAAATGTAATAACACAATCATCTTTATTATTTAGTTGTTTGCACGAAACTAAACACAACATAGCTAATAGAGAAAATAAAAAAGTCTTTTTCATAAATATTATCCTTAAAAAATTATGGAGAGTCCTAGAAAATATCTTAAAACTCTCCAAAAATAATTAATACACTTAAAATTCTTTATTCACTGCAAACTAAACGAAACCCTATTGCATAGGCATCAATTTTTGATGTTTCCTTGCAACTCCTTCTTCCAACAGCACAATATCCTGCTTCCTCATCATAACTTCCACCACGAAACACCCTTTTATCTCCCATTTTTGCACCTTGAGGATTCATTACAACACCTTCTACTACATAAGAAGAATCATTAGCTGATGGATCTAAATCATAAATATCAAAACACCATTCCCATACATTTCCAGACATATCAAAAAGTCCAAGATAATTTGCCTGCTTACTTCCAACCTTTGCAGTTTTTTCAACTTTTGGTTCTAAGTCTATAACATCATCTTCATCAAACCACAAACCATAAACTGCATACTTTGAAGCTTCATCACGCAAAGACACCCAAGTCTCCCCTTGCAATGTCAAGCCTTCAAAACCTGTAGGTTTTTTAGCCCCCGAAATACTATTTAACTTTGTCAGATATATGCTTCCATACTGTTCTGCATTCTCTTGATTATCTTTTTGATATCTACTAGCTAACTCCCACTCAGCTTCAGTCGGAAGACGAAATCCTTTTTTTTCGATGCTCGCAACAGCTCCATCACATTCCTCGTTTGTTGCATTTTTTAAGATATCTCCTGTCGCATTTCTATAAACACAATCAGTTTCTTTTCTAATTTTTTGAGTGTAGGCGTTACACCACACAATAGCATCTCGCCAAGTAATCTTTAATACAGGTTCTTTCTTACTAGCAGTAGGGGCTACTCCTTCTCCACCTTCAGAGCCTTCTTGTCCTTTGTTTGCAAAGATGTAGCCATTTTTTTCTGCCCATTCTCTCACTTCATGCCAAATCTCGTATGTAGTTTCGTATTTTGCAATTGAATAAGGATTCAAACGCACCTTTCTTCCCTCAACAAAAACACCTTTCCAATCACTTTTATTATTATACAATTTGCATACTGGGGCAATTCCTTGAATATCTTCAGTTATTGAAACAGAAACAAAGTTTTCAGGAGTTGGATAGTTTTGAGGTGCCTCATTCTCAAGTGTTAAAAGATAGTTTCTAACAACTTTTTTATTCTCAGAAGTTATTTCTACAAAAAGAGGAGCATTCAAAAACTTTACAATTCTAGGAGATATACTCAAATGATCCTTATCAGCTCCACATTTCATACCTGCCATATAAGATCTATTTATTTTGATATCAGTAACTTTTGCAACAGGAAGTTCAGAAGGCAACTTGCCTTTAACAAGAATTGGTTTTTCAGCTGAACCATTGTGTTCTGCATCTTCTGTTATTTCTAAGTTATTACTTTCTGCTTTTAATTCAATATCTGCCTTTATGTTTGCTTCCTTATTGATCGCTCCCATTGTTTTTGGAATAATGATTGAAAGTAGATTAGCCTCTGTATTTTCCCTAAAGAAGGTAAATCTAAAAGAAAGAGGAGCATAACCACCTTGTATGCTAGATGTTGCAAGCAAAACAAAGATGGCATCTTTACCTGGAGTTACAAGAGTTTGAAAATCAAAGCTTTCAGTTTCTTGCACATCTCTCATAATTCCATTTTCAAGAAATTTAAGTTGAATTTTAACTTTTGGAATTACTGGGCTTCCATCACGGAAAACATACTCTGCTTTAATATCTTTTAGTGAGAAATTGGTTTTGTCTTTTAATTCCCCAACATCAATATTCACACCAGCAGTTTGAAGTGGATTATCTACGCCTAAAAGCAATATTTGGGCATTTGCTTCTTCTGTGTAGTCTTTTTCACATATTTGAATTTTTAAAAACTTCAAATCACCTTTTAGGGCTGTATTTTGATATGCACGCCTCACTTTTATTGTTTTTGACCAATCTTTGTTTAATTCAGGAACTGAGAGAATTAAATCTTTAATCTCACCATTATTAATGGAAGATATTTCTTGAATAACTAGTTTATCTTTAATGTTTTCAGCATTTTCGCCATTAAAAATGACTTCAACATTATCTTTTCCAACTTTTGTGGCAGTTTCAGGAATTAAAACTGACCACGGCTCTTTTTCTATATCAACATCAACAGAATGCACTCTAACACTTTCCACTTTTATTTCTTTTGGAGTATTGTCAGGAGAATCATTATTGTGATTGCCCTGCCTACAAGCGATCATAGCAAATTCTACGATAATAATTGCTATTAAAAATGTAAAAACCTTTTTGAATACATATTTCATAAAAGAAACCTCCTTAAAAATTATTCTTTTGCGACTACACATATTAGACATAGTCAACTAAAATGAAATATAGACCCTGAGAACTAGTGTAATATTGCATTCTGCATTTGTCAACTTTTTTTTACAAAGGCTTGTATAGGACTATGCATTATAAATATTATTAAATATTGACATATATAAAGGAATAAAATAATTAAAACACTGTTTAATATATAGGAAATAACATCTCTTTTAGTAAATAGAAAGATTGTTTTGAAAGAGTTTTGCATTCTTTATAGAGCTAAAAACACCTGTGCACTCCAATATTATAGTTTTTTAATAGGAAAAATGATACAATGAAAGGTGTGAAAAGGCTATCTTTGCAGTTAAACATAGACAATATTTTCTCATATAGGCTTATATTCATAAGCTTTCCAAAAATCAACTCAAAATTATACATTAAGAAATGTGATAGCAGTACATTAGCTAATGTTATGGTTGTACATTAGCTAATGTACTGCCCCCAAATCGCTCGATTTGGGGGTCGCAAATCGAGCGATTTCGACATCGCAAGTCGATCGATTTGCATATGCAAGACCGATCGATTTCATTATGCGAGGTTGTTAAGTTTAAAAGACAATTCCATTAGACTTTAATAGGTGAAACTTCTAACACTTGAAAAGAAAGTTAAAATATAGATACAATACGCTTTAAGGAGGCAAATAGATGAAAAAAGGTTTAATATCTTTGATGTTTATTTGTGTTGTTCTTCTATTGAACGCTCAAGATGAGGGAGAAAAAAAACTTGGAACTTTTTGGGGAGTGCCATGGAGAACCAGTGTGAATGATGTTAAAGGAATGTTAAAAAGTAAGGATTGCAAGCTAATAGAAGAAGGGACAACAAAAGATGGGTGCTATGGACTTGTTTGTGATGGAAAGTTTGCGGGTAGTAAGGCAGAAATAAGGTTTTTCTTCTATAAAGATCGTCTTTTTACAGGACGAATCTACTATCCATACAAAGAAGGAGAAGCTTTGAATTCATATATGGAAGTAAAACGTCTTTTAGAAAAAAAGTATGGAAATGCTACCTATGTTGAAGAAGCAAAAACGAGCGTATATAACGAGAATAGTAGTTCAACTGAGCTTTTAATAAAAAGTGAAGGTTTGCAATTTGCATCAAAGTGGGAATTTAGTGATGAAAACTATATTATAGTCAATATAACAAAAGATTTGGGAACTCTTGTTACTTACACTAATAATTCTTTAAGAAACAACGCCTTGAAAGAACAAGAAGAAGTTAAGTTGAATGACTTTTAAGCCAGAATAAAGTCAAAATTCAAGATTAGTGCAAATATGCCGACTTATTAAGGTTATCTTTCACAGTCAAGAGGGTAACCTTGTCTAGGTTTTAAGGGAGGCAATATGAAAAAAACTATTTTCGTATTTCTGTTATTTTTAAGTATAGTTGCGATTTATGCAGGTGATATCGCTAATTTTGTTAATTTAGGCTTTTCAAAAGATGGAAGTAAATTTGCTTTTGGTGTTCACGGAGTTAAAGACAAAACCTACCAAGCTTATGCAAATATTTACTTAATAGATGCAAACACAAATGACTTCCTAGAAAATGGTGTTTTCAAAACATCTCCAACAAAGGCAACTTATAGTTTGGATAGTAAAACAGTTTTTTTGGATCTCCAACACAGAGCTACCCCATACCTCAAAAAGTATGGGATTATACAAGAACGAAAAGGTAGACCCATATATTCGCAAACAGAAGAAACAAAAAATGATAGCACTTTGATGTTTAGAGATTTCGAAACAGGTGACGAATACACCATTGTTTTACATTCAAAAAGTGTTAGCAATACACAAAGTTCCTTCCATATAACATGTGATGTGATTAACACAAATGGAAATAAGCGTTCATACAATGTGGGACACCCTGACATAGTAAGAACAGGTACAAAATCATATTCGATCAAAAAAATAATAATAGAAGGTTCAACTCTTGTTTTTATAATTGAAAAAAGGGAGCTAGAAAAAGGTGGTGATTCTGTTAGATTTATGGCAGAAGTCATAAAACTCTGAAAAATAAGCTATAAATATTCTTGAATTACACTATAGATTATTGTTAGACTTTGATGTATCATCGACCGAATGAAGATTATTATTATTGGTGCTGGTATCACAGGATCTGAGCTAGCATATAGGTTGATATCAAAGCAACATGATGTTACTTTGATAGAGCGGAATGAAGAAATCTCTAGACACGCTGCTAATAGACTAGACTGCATGGTGATTCATGCTGAGGGTAATGACACTGATATTTTGCTAGATGCTAATATCACGAAAGCAGATGCTTTAATTGCTGTTACAGACTCAGATGAACTTAATATGATTATCTGCGGTATTGCAGATAGTCTAGCTCCCAATGTCTTAAAAATTGCACGCGTTAGAAATGAAAATTATGTTACTAGCCTTGCTTCAAGCAAAGAGAAAACACTTGGTATTCACTCACTGGTCTACCCTGACGAAGAAGGTGCTCTGGCAATTCAAAAGATTATTGAACACGGAGCTATAAGCGATATTCTTTCTTTTAATGATTCTCCATACGAAATAACTCAGTTCAATGTAGAAGAAAATAGCAATCTTGACGGTATAATGGTTAAAGATTTACGCAATTTGATTGACGCTGAATTCATTGTTGTTGCAATAGAAAAAAACAATGAGTATGTAGTACCTTCAGGAAACACAATTGTAACTACAGATTCACGACTTTCAATATTAACTCGTCCAGAATATATAGAAAAATTTTATAATCTTGCTGGCTTTAAGCTATTAAGCTTTAAGAAAATTGCTATAGCAGGAATGAGTCGTATTGGCAAACTACTTTTAGATTTTTTATTAAAAGAAATGAAGACGACTCGATGGAAGACATTTTTTGGAAGATTTAGTAAGAGTAGAAGCATAACAGTTATTGAAGCAAACGAAAAAATTGCAAAATCAATTGCAAAACAATTTCCAGATATAAAAGTTTATAATGCAGACATAACAGACGAGGCATTTGCTGAGGAAGTTGGTCTTTCTAGCTTTGATCTTGTGGTTTCAACAACAGAAAATTATGAATTTAACATGATTGCTTCAACTTACTTAAAAACAATGGGTGTAAAAAAAACAATAGCATTAGTCCAAAGCAGAATAATGAAAAACATCGCTTATAAAATTGGAATTGATGTGGCTATTTCTTTTAAAGACGTTGTGGTGGATAGCATTATGGCAAAACTTCTTGGTGCTAATGTTTTAGGCTACCATACTATGTGTGATGGAACGTTAGAAATTATGGAATTAGAAGTGAAGTCTACATCGCATGTTGTTGGCAAAATGCTAAAAGATATTGCAAAGCATGGAGTATACTTAATTTTATTGTTAAACAAGAATGGAAATTATCAAATTCCAAAGGGAGACACAATTATTGATGCTTTGGATAAGATTATTTTCATTGTGGAATCAAAACATAGCACAGAGATCATCAACTTATTCAGTGGGAAAAAATGAAAATATTTCAATATGCAAAAATAACATTTATGATTTTAGCCATTGTTGCAGGTAGTTTTATTCTCCCAATTGCTACAGCCTTGTATAGGAGTGAAGCCTATTTAATTCCTTCTTTTTTAATCCCTATGTTGGTAGTATTAATCATTGCCACAATATTATTTTTCTTGGATAGAAGCAAGATTGTATTATCTACACGAGGAGGCATTGTTTTAGTAGCACTTGCATGGATTGCAACAGGACTGCTTGGAGCATTGCCTCTTTTCTTTTCAGGAGTTATCCCTTCTTTTAGTGATGCAGTCTTTGAGTCTGTTTCTGGCTTTACAACAACTGGTTCTACTATTTTGCAAGATGTGGATTCTTGTCCTATGACGATTCATGTGTGGAGATGTCAAATGCATTGGCTGGGTGGAATGGGAATTGTAGCTTTAACAGTAGCTCTTTTTCCTCTTTTAGGAGTAGGTGGTTTTCGTCTTATTAAAAGTGAAACAACTGGACCTAATAAGGGCAAGGTTACTGCAAAGATTACTCAAACGGCTAAGATATTATGGTTTATATATTTCGGGCTAACATGTTTGCAGTTGGTTCTTTTGCTTTTTGCTGGGATGGGTTTTTTTGAAGCTCTTTGCCACACTTTTGCAACACTCGGTACTGGTGGCTTTTCCACACGAGGAGCAAGTGTTGGAGCTTTTAATTCCCCAGCCATTGATATAATTTGTTCTATTTTTATGCTACTTGCAGGAGTAAACTTTAGCCTTTATTTTATGCTTTTTACAGGACATATTAAAGACATTATCAATAACTCTGAATTTAAAGCCTACTTAAAGATTATTTTTATCGCAACTTTAGTAATAACTTTTTCAATATCAAGTAAATATGGTTTTTTCACTTCACTTCGTCATAGCTTTTTTCAAGTAACTTCCATAATAACCACAACTGGTTTTGCTACAGTTGATTATGATGCATGGCCTCATCTTGCAAAATTGGTAATTCTAACTCTTATGTTGATAGGTGGTTGTTCTGGGTCTACAGCTGGTGGTATTAAGGTTATACGCTGGCTTATTTTGAAAAAACAAGCAAAAAATGAAATGTCTAGGCTCCTATTTCCTCATGGCATTTTTAGTATTCAGCTTGATGGAAGACCTGGCAGAAAAGACATTGTTTATAGTATTGCAGGCTTTATATATTGCTATATTATTCTCTGCCTCATTACTAGTGTCGTTGCCATTATCGACGGGGCAGACTTAACCACAGGAATTACTACTGCTCTTTCATTAGTAGGAAACATAGGTCCAGGCTTTGGTAAGGTAGGACCTGCTGGCAACTTTGCTTTCTTTTCGCCGTGGGTAAAATGGTTCTTTTCTTTTGCAATGCTTGCAGGAAGACTTGAACTCTACACCATTATCATATACTTTTTACCAATCTTTTGGAAAAAATAATTATGATTAAAAAACGTCGGAGTTCTAAACTCTCCGACGTTTTATAAAAGTTTGTCTGCCCTATTGGCAAATTCAGTTTTTAATTAAATGTGTATTCCATATTTCCAATATCTGTTGCCACAAACTTATGTTCTTTATATCCTGAAATTGTTTTTAATCTAACAATATATTCTTTACCCTTTTT
Organism: uncultured Treponema sp.; assembly: GCA_963543085.1. Lineage (GTDB taxonomy): Bacteria > Spirochaetota > Spirochaetia > Treponematales > Treponemataceae > Treponema_B. The sequence continues at coordinate 27,173 of CAUUAF010000002.1, forward strand.
AAGCCCATAAAACTTAATCTGCTTATTCTTATCTAAATAGCCTATTCCAACACAAGTTTTACCTTCATAAAGATGAACTTTTATAGCTCTAGGATTGGGCACCTTTGAATCTGTTATTGTCATAGGTTTTTCAACATAAAATGAATTAACTTCTGGAATTGGTTTAGCTCCTGTCTTTTCTGCTACACACTTTGCAACTTCTAAAACATTTACTCTTCCATATCCATACCATTCAGAAAAACCTTCAGCATTATAGCCATATATAGAAGATGAGCTATCTATCTTATCAGCTGTTTCTTCCAATATCCTTTTTATTTGATAAGGAGTGAGTGTGTGTCCTTTCTCAAAAGAGAGAAGATATGCAATTGTCCCTGTTATAAACGGAGTTGCCATACTAGTTCCATTCAAAAACAAAGTGCCTTCACTATCTTTACTAACTTGACCATATTTCCATACCCCATGGCTTGTAGAAATGATATTGTTGCCAGGAGCAGACACACTCATCCATTGCCCAGCATTGCTATAAGAAGCTCTTTTATCTAATTCTGTAGTTGCCCCAACTCCCAAAACTCCATAGGTACTAACTGGAAAATGACTCCTATTTCTTCCATCATTCCCCATCGCAACTATAGGAAGGATATCGTTTGCTATAGCCTTATTTATCATTTCGACAGCAAAGCTATTTGAAACATTTCCACCCAAACTCATATTGCAAGGCACAGTTTTTTGAGTGATTACAAAGTCAGATGGCACAGTTTCAGGAATTTGTTTTGCCTCATTTTGAGTTCGTTCTGAAGGTTTCTTTCTTAATATTGAAACAATGTTAGCAAGGTCTCCCAAACTTCCATAAATCGTAAAAGTAGACCCAGTAGCTATTCCCATACCTTTGTATGATATTATCTTAGTATTCTTCCATGCCACGCCTGCAATACCTTCATCATTATCTCCTAAAGCACAGATAGTACCCGAACAATGTGTTCCATGCCCTCCTCCATCTTCGTTTGAAGGAATTGGAAGAGTTCTTAATCTATCAAAATTATAATGATCGTTATGATTAGTAGGATTGTATATAAGTTCATACTCTCCATTTTTTATGTTTTTAGTAAAAGCAGATTTTGCATATAAACAAACATTACCATTTCTTCCTATAAAGTCTTTATGATTCATGTTTAAACCTGTGTCTATTATTGCTACAACAACTTGTTTATCCCCATACCCTACTTCAGAATAAGCACCATTATGCTTTTTATTATCTTCGTCATACCAATCTCTTGCCTTTGTAATTCGAAGAGCATATTCATAGTCCTGTCCTTCAGGGTCTTTAGACAAATCTCCTTGAGAAATTCCTAATGCATTAATGCTATCAAAGCCATTATGACTTTCACTGTATTCAGGCAATGAGATTATTTCATCAGGAACTGCATAAAGAACACCTTCAGTACTTTCTAATTTTGCAATTAAGTCAGCATTAGAGAGCCTACTTACATTTTGAACTAGATAATATTCTCCATTTTCAGAATACTCACCTTTCATGATAACATTTATGTCTTTTAGTTCAGAAACATCAAAATCATTATCAACCTTCAATATAATATTTTCTGTTTCTGATGTGTTTTGAAAAACTTTTTTTATTCCATCATCATTAGATATTTTGCAAGCAAACACTAAAATAAGTGTAGCAAGAAAATAAAATCTTTTTAGCATATAAAACTCCTTAAGCTTATATAAACATTATTATCAAAAGTAATCATAACCTTTGCCATCTCACATATAACAACATTCACCGCTTCTCTATACTTTTAATTATTTCTTTTAAGTGTCCTACCCCATCACTTTCAGGATATGCATTAATTGCATTTGTTAGACAATAAATTATTTTTTCATTATCAATTTTTTTTGAATTAGCATAAAGAAACGCTATTTGATACCAAGCATTTTGCCTATCTATTTTATCTAATTCTGTATCTTTTAACAAAACAATGTATTCATCGGCTGCTTCAAGATATTTTTTTTGCAAAACCAATTTTTCTGCTTTTAAGTTTGCAACAAACACCTTAAATTTTCCAATAAGACCAGATTCATTTTTTTCATCACTTTCAATTGCAAGGCGTCTTAAATCATCATACATTGCGTTTTCACTGTTATATATGGAAGAAAAAAAAGCGTCAATCGCAATTGTTTTGTCTTTACCAGTTTTTTCTTTAATGTCTTTTTTTAATCTTTGCACACTAACTTTTTTTTCTAATACTTCTAATGCAATTTTATCTAAATCATAAGGAGGTTCTAGAGTTTTAGAAAAATAAACATCTCCTTCAAAGCTTCTTACAGCTACATTAGGCAAGTCCCCAACATTATAAACGGAAAACAATGCATAATTATTTTTTAGCATTCTATCATCCATTGCCTCTTCGTTTCTCACAATATCAATGTTATAAAAGACAAAATATTTGTTATATTTAGAAAATAGTTTGTGTTCTGCTTTCATTCTTAGTAAAGCTTGACTTGCTTCATCCCAATCAGAACCTGTAAACAAAAGAAAGGCATCTTTTCCATCTTTTTTTATTTCTGCTCTAACGTTTGAAGCATCTTTTTTCCATTCTGTTTGCACTGTCGCACAACCAAAAAATAATATAGAGATAAATAAAAAGATTTTAGAAAAATATTTAACACGCACAACTTACCTCCAAAAATAAAAGACCTTTAGTATTTGCATCTCAAATAACTAAAGGTCTTTTATTAGTAAATCAAATTATGTAACTATTAGCAACAATCATTAGCAATAAATAGACTTCAAGAAATCTAGGTCAAGCTCAGGATATAAAACAAACTTTGAAAGAAGCTCTGCAACTTCTTTTTTGATTGCTTCTTTGACAGTTGGGTCAACTTCAACATTAGCTTTGCTCACTGCTCCGCTCTTTGTTTTTCCAGGTTTTGAAGCCTTCAAAACTCTATCGATGATGGAAGCAATTTGCTTCATCTCTTTTTCTCCCATACCAATTGTTGTGCAAGCTGGAGTTCCAACTCTCAAACCACTTGTCCACCAAGGTCCATTTGGGTCGAATGGCAAGCTATTTCTATTCAATGTGACGCCACATTCAGACATTGCTGTTTCTGCTTGCCTTCCATTCAAACCATATTGTGTTACATTGATTAACATTAAGTGGTTGTCTGTTCCGTTCGTTTGAAGCTTCATACCAAGCTTCATACATTCGTCTGCCAAAGCTTTAGCATTGTCTCTAACCTTGTGAGCATAATCTTGATATGCCTTTGAAGAAGCTTCTTTGAAAGCTACAGCTTTTGCAGCCATAACATGAGGTAGTGGACCACCAATCACTAAAGGGCATCCCTTATCAACAGAGTCAGCAAACTCTTTTTTACACATAACCATAGCCCCTCTAGGACCACGAAGTGTTTTGTGTGTTGTTGTAGTTACCACATCTGCCCACTTAACAGGATCATAATCTCCTTCAAAAACCTTTCCTGCAACAAGACCTGCAAAGTGTGCCATATCCACCATTAAAACAGCTCCACATTTGTCTGCAATTTGTCTAAATCTCTTAAAATCAATCTTTCTAGGATATGCACTATAACCTGTGAGCAATATTAAAGGCTTCACTTCCATTGCTTTTTTCTCAATTGCATCATAATCCAATAGCCCTGTTTCTTTGTCTACTGCATAAGAAGAAACTTTAAACATTTTGGAAGAAACGTTTTGGACATATCCGTGTGTTAAGTGTCCACCTGAATAATAATCCAATCCCATAAGCTTTTGATTTCCTAACATAGTTCTAAGCTCTTCCCATTCTGATTCAGAAAGTTGTTCAAGTGTTTTTTTCTGTAATTTGCCATTAACTTCTTTTTCAAATTTCTTTAAGTAAGGCTCTTCAACCTTTGCATTAAGAATTGCCCAATATGCCACGATGTTCGCGTCAGCACCTGAGTGAGGCTGAACATAAGCATGGTCTGCTCCAAAAATCTTGCAAGCTTCTTCCGCTGCTGCCTTTTCTACAGCATCAACGTTTTGACACCCACCATAATATCTGTGGTCTGGTGTTCCCTCAGCATACTTATCTGTGAGTAAGTTGCCCATTGCAGCTTGCACAGCCAATGATGAATAGTTTTCACTAGCAATGAGCTTTAAGTGGCTTCTTTGGTTTTCAATTTCGTTAACAATATCAGTTGCAATTTCAGGATATGTATTTGCAACCAAATCCAAATTAGCAACATAAGCAACCATTTCAGGCTTAATATCTTTGCCTGCCTTCTCTAAATACTTTTTAAGTCCTTCTTTCATAAAAAGTTCTCCTCTTCAAAATAATTTTTGTAATCCATATAAAACAGATAACATGATGATTGTAATATATTTGGAGTTTATATGCTACTAGTATTAACCAAAGGCGAAAAGGTAGTCAAACAGTCTCAAAAAGAGTTTCAGTTTAATATTTAATGATGCACCAATAAACTCGCTTTTGAATTAATCAATGCATAATGCTAAAGCTTAAACTTTCCTACTTCTCTCACCAAACCTTGAATATTCATCTTGCTTTTTTGTGCAATCTCTGCAACCTCTTGCACTGCATTGCTTATTTGTGTAGCACCTGCCACCATTTCATTCATGCTATCGGTTATCACTCGGGTTAAACCATCCAGCTTTTCCATTTCTTTTGCTACCCCTTCACTTCCTTTAAGCATCTCACATGAGCCTTGTTGCACTTCGTTAGTTACAGAATTTATGTCTTTAATCGCCGTCAAGACTTCCCTACTACCGTTCTCTTGCTCCCTCATAGCTTCTGTTAGACGATGACTCATCTCTTTAACCTGTTCTGCCAAATTAAAGATTGCATTAAATTTCGTTTCAACGATTTTACTAGATGATGATAAACCTTCAATCTCTCCTGATAATTGCTTTAATGTAGAAGTAATAGTCTTTCCTTGAGTTGCCGAATCTTCTGCCAGCTTTCTTATTTCATCTGCAACAACTGCAAAGCCTTTTCCAGCTTCTCCTGCATGGGCAGCCTCAATAGCTGCATTCATTGCTAAAAGATTTGTCTGCGAGGCTATATGCTGAATCACACTAGAAGCTTCCATCAAAGATCCTGATTCTTCTGCAATTTTATTTGTTACTGTGTTCGATTGCATTAAAGTATCTTTTCCATCAGCAGTTGCTGTTCCAAGTTCGTTGATTAACCCATCAGTTTTTTCCAAAGTTTGAGTTATACTTTTGATGTTTGCAACCATTTCTTCTATGGAAGATGAAGATTGAGAGACACTTGTAGCCTGATTTTCTATACTTGCATTCAATTGTTTAATTGTGCGAGTGATTTCTTCTATCGTGGCAGCCGTTTCTGTGACAGAAGATGCCTGAGTCAAGGTTTGTTGCTTAACACTATCAATGTTAGAGCTAATCTCATACACACTTGAAGCAGTCTCTGTCATATTACTAGCCAACTCAGAGCTTATTTCTTCCATTAAATGTGCATTAACATCAACTGTTTTTATTGAATTTCCTATTTTTTCTATTGTTTGATTAAAATACAGTGAAAGCTCTGTTACCTCATCATTTCCCATAATTGGCAAACGAACTGTTAAATCTCCATCTCCTTGTGAAATATCTTTCAATGCAATATTAATACGATTAATTGGTTTAATAATCATATTGGTAAAAAACATAGAAAAAATAATTGCAAACATCATAATCACTACACTCACTCCTATTAAAGAGAAGATAAGTATTTTGGTTTGCTCAGAAATAACTGAGCTAGGCACAAAGATAATAGAGCCAAGTGTTGTAACAGCTGTTTCAATTGGTGCCATTTTAACATAATACTCTACTCCGTTAATTATGATATTAACCGTTTTTTTGGTATTATATGTATAATTTTTCAGTTCTTCTATGCTACTATCTGCAATCAACGTACAAACTTCTGTATCGTTAAATGTGTTTACAATGATCTTATTGTCTTTATCAACAAGTATCGTTTTTGCAGTTGTTTGATCTGTGGATTTTGCAATGATAGACGAACGCAAGCCAGTTAAATCGATATTCATCCCTAAAAGTCCTTTGAATGTTCCTTCTGTGTTGTATACTGTTTGAACAATTGACAGTACGGCTTGAGTTGCTGTGATTTTGACGGCTTCACTTGCATACAATTTATTCTTCAAATCTTTTGCAGCCTTATACCAGCTACGAGTTCGAGAATCATATCCGTCTTTTCGATTGACAGGAGGATAACGCAAAAAGCCACCATGTTCTTCAATCGCAAAAAAGAGTGCCTGAATATTATCGTTGGCTTTCTCAAATTGCATAAACAACTTATTCACACTATCTTCATAACTACCTGGTATAGGTTTCATTTCGGAGATACCAGTAGGTGTCTTTTTATCTTTATATGAAGTGATGCTATTATCAACTGAAACAATCTGATCAAGAGATAATAACGTTGAAAAGGTATCTTTTGCTGCTACAAAATAGAGTTGAGATAACTCCTCTATAGACTTAAATTCATCACTTCCTGTTTGTTCTAAACGTTTGTTAAGGACACGCTTCGCTTGTGGATAAATCGTCAGTAATACAATCAATACAATAAATATTGCAAATGTTGCAAATTGCATAAATGCCTTAACTCGCAAGCTTACACGTTTTCGATATGTACCTGTTTGATGTGTTGCATAAGAAATTGATTTGGATGTATTCATAGTGCTGTAAACTCCTTATATGAATAGTTCTTTTACATGCTTTGCACCATGCCAAAGGCTTTGTCCATACTTCCGTGTATTGGGCATAATGTCATTTTGGACTAGGCAAAAATTAGATTGTAACCATTATACAACACATCCAATTCACTATCAATTTTTTTTTACTTTTTTTATTGATTCTAGATATAGCTCGATATAATATGCAAGTTCTAAAAATATCCTTATATTGGTTTTTATAAGCTAATAGTAGGTGTTACCGACATTTAACACCTACTATTATTGAAGATTCGCATTTATTTGAATCCTCAATAGGTCAACTTTTCCTTCCAAAAATATTTAATGAAGCTCTGTTCTCTCGTCATAACCACCACTAAGGTCATACGGAATCCAGTGTTTAGCTTTTGCATCACTAATATTTTGAGGAGTATATTTATTTCCTTCTATAGTGGAATCAATACTATTTATGATGTAAAAACCACCATAACCATTTTCAACATTACAAAGAGAAGCAATCAACTTATCCATATTAGCACCTTCAATCTTATTTTTATAACAATCCAATTGTCTGAGTGCTATGCAACCTGTTACATCAAGAGTTGTAATCTGATTATTATAGCACCACAAAACCTTCATATCCTTACAACCTGTTACATCAAGTGATGTGAGTTTATTTTCGGAACAACTAAATTTTATCAATTTAGTGTAGCCTTTCACATCGATAGATTCTATTTGGTTTTGATGACAATACAAATTTGTCAATTCTGTGCAACCAGAGACATTGAAATTTATAATTTCATTTTCAACACAATACAATTCCTTCATTGCTTTGCAACTACTCAAATCAAGGCTTTTAATCTTATTTTTAGAGCATGTCAAGTTTTCCAATGCTACGCAACCTGTCACATTAAGAGTTTCAATCTGATTTTCATTGCAATAAACGTCTTTAAGCGATGCATAACCGCTTAAATCAAGGCTAGTAAGTTGATTTTTATGACAAAACAATTTCATAAATGCCGGACAATCTTTAATATTAAGGCTAGTAAGTTTATTTTCTGAACAAACCAGTTTCTCCAATGCTGGTAAGCCAGTAATATCAAGGCTTTGGAATTCATTTTGTTGGCAATACACCTCTCCTAAATTTGTGCAACCTGAGGTATTAAGGCTGGTAAGTTTATTTTCTGGACAAACCAACCAATATAATGACGTTAAACCACTTAAATCAAGGCTTGTAAGCTCATTGTCTTCACAAAATAAAAAAGCTAAACCTATGCAACCAGAGACATTAAGATTTTGTAGTTTTCCCTCCTTACAAAATAATCTTTTTAATCCTATTAAACCACTTACATCAAGAGTTGTTAGTGTAGTCTTATTACAAATCAAAATTTCCAAAGACGTACAACCTGAAACATTGAGATTTTCAAGTGGATTTTCACCACAACTCAAGTGTTCTAATGCTGTGCAATTACTTACATTAAGATTTTGAAGTTGACCTTCAGAACAATATAAGTTTATCAATGCAGGAAGCCCACTCACGTCAAGGTTTTTAAGCTTATTGCTTTTGCTAACGTCCAAATATTTTAATGCTGTGCAACCACTTACGTTGAGATTTTGAAGTTCTCCTTCACTATAACGTAATTCTGTCAATCCTATTAAACCACTTGCATCAATAGTTGTTAGTGCAGTCCCAGAACAATGCAAACCATCCAGTGCTGTGCAACCTGAAACATTAAGACTATCAAGAAGAGGATTAGGTGAGAATGTAAAATACAAAAGCGATTTATGTTCACTCACATCAAGATTGGTAATCTGATTGCCACCACAGTAAAAAGTTCTCAATGATGGACAAGCTGACACATCAATGTTCGTAAGCTTGTTGTTATTAAGGGAAAGATTTATTAATGCTGTACATTTACTCATGTCAAGGCTAGTAAGCTCATTGGCACTACAGGCAAAACTTTTTAGTGCTGTACAATTTCTAACATCAAGATTCGTAAGATTATTATTACAACATTCAAACTTTTCCAGCACTGTACAAGCACTCACATCAAGACTATTAATTTGGTTTTCATTGCAATAAAATTCTCTAAGTAACACAAAACTAGCTACATCAAGAGTGTTGAGTTGATTTTCAGAAACATTCAACTCTTCCAACTTTTTACAAGTATGTACATCAAGATTCGTTATCTGGTTTTCCTCACAATGCAATTCCATCAATGCTACGCAACAACTCGCGTCAAGGCTAGCAATCTGATTTCTACCACAAGATAATTTTTCCAATTCTTTACATTCATTCATGTTAAGGCTTGTAAGCTTATTATAAGAGCAGTCCAATTCCTTCAATGAAACACAATTGCTCACATCAAGGCTTATAAGCTTATTATTACTACAATGTATTTTTTCCAGTGCTGTGCAACCAGTTATATCAAGGTTTGTAAGCTGGTTTCCGCCAATTTCCAATTTTGCAAGCGAGGAGCAACCTGATAAATCAAGAGTTGTAAGTTGATTCCCTCTACCCTCTAATTCTTCCAGTAAAACACAACCACTCATATTAAGAGTTTCAAGCTCACCTTGAGGTAATTCTAATTTTTTCAGTGATGTACAACCACTCATATTAAGACTTTTAAGAAAATTTTTTCTGTAGTTCAAACTAACCAATGCTGAACACCCACTTACATCAAGAGCTGTAAGCTGATTTTCTTTACAATCCAAGCTTTCTAATGCAGAACATCCTTTAACATTGAGGCTTGTAAGTGCATTTTCATAACATTTCAAATCTTTTAGTGCTTTGCAATTAGTTACGTCAAGACTTGTAAGCGAGATTGAATTGCACTCTAATTCTTCTAGTGCAACACAAGAAGTCACATCAAGGTTAGAAAATGGTGTATAAGAGCAATCTAAAAATTTCAAAGTCTTGCAACAACTACTTAAATCAATATTTTCAATTTGAGTACTAGAAAAGTACAAGCCAGTAAGTTTTGTATTCTTACTTAAATCAAGACTTGTAAGTGCATTTCCACCACATGCAAAGCTTTCCAATGATGTGCATTTACTAAGATCAATGTTTTCAAACTTATTACTACTACACCACAACTTTTTTAGTTTGCTATTTTTGCTTAAATCAAGTTCTGTTATTTTGTTGTCAGAACACCATAATACTTCCAAATTTTCATTGTTAGTTATGTCAAGAGTTGTAAGCTCATTCCAAGGACACTCTAAATGTTTTAACGATGGGCATGCTTTCACATCAAGATCTGTAATATTATCTCTACCACCTCCACAAGATAAATATGTTACATTGCCATACAATTTAAAAGTTTGGCTTGCTATAATATATTGTTTATCTCCCATATAGTCAGTGCCAAAAACACTTACCTCTTCGCCTTCATCTTTTATGGCATTATTATTTAAGTCAAGCCAGACGGCAGGCTGGTCAATGGCTTCAGCATCAATAGTAAACTGAACTGTTTCTCCTATATTTTTTGATGTTGTAATAGATATGTATTGCATCTTATTCCATTTTGCAACATATGTTTCTGTAGGATTTGTGTGAGGAAACGTTTTAGGCAATTCTGGCATCCATTTTTCAAATGTGCAGTCTTCTTTTGAAAGACCTTTCACCTCAACTTGTGCCTCAAACTTGCCTTTTAATAGCTTTTTGCCATCTTTTCCATCTTCTAATTCTTGTGTAGTTTTGCCTCCATCAAGGTCAAGAATCAAAGAGATGATATTTCTTTTATATTTAATTTGAATCACTGTTGTGCCATCTGCTTTAATTAAACTTTGAGCCAAGCCCTGGCAACTAAAACCCTCGTATTGTTTTGCTAAAGCTTCTGTGTTCTTTCCCGCCTCTCCAGTTTTTTCTTCTGTTTCTTTAACAGTGAATTCGTCATTTTCAATATTTTCTTGGGCATGCTCCACTTTATACTGAACAACCTTTCTTTTTGAAACAGCAAACACTATTGCATTTTCACTAAATTCCTTACTATCTTGCAAAAGCTCACCATCTTTGTTAGTTAAGTGCCATTCGTCAATCTCAAAGTTTTCTTTTGGCGTGGCTATAAATAGAGCTTGAGTTTTTATGTTGACCCATGTTGATTTAGAATCAACTTTAAAAGTGTTAGCTTTTGCAACTTCCACCCCCTCATCACCTTGCACTGTGATAGTGATTTTTGGCTTTTCAGGTTCCCCTTTCTTTTTTGATGTTGCATACACGATTGCATTTTCATTAAAGCTTGTGGAATCTTCTAAGTAGCTACCATTTTTTCCTCCAAGCTTCCAGCCTGTTCTTTCATAACCTTCTTTTAATTCAATTTTTTCTTCAGTCTTTTCTTTTGCATTAGCCCATGTTGTTCCCCTTCTAATTTCTATTTTGCGAGGTTTGCTTTCATCTTTAAACGTATAACCTTCATCTATTTCTATTTTGATAGTAATAGATTCTGTGGGCGGTATAGGCTTTTCTTTTGGTCTTGTAACAGCCCATACCGTTGCATCTTCGTTGAATATCTTAGAATTAGCTATAATCTCGCCAGAAGCATTACCAATTCTCCACTCCTTTATTTCATAATTTGTTTTTTCTATAACTCTATCACTTGCTGTTCGCTTAATAATCTTCCAATTCAAGCCTTTTTCAACTTTGAATAAATTAGGCTTTTTTAACGTTATGCCTTCATCTCCTTTAACTGTTATAGTAATTTCATCTAACTGTATAGGCTCTTCCAAACCGCTATTATTACCTTGTTTGCAAGAATTGGCAAACAATAAAGCTCCTAATACAAAACACCACAGTAACTTATTATGTTTTTTCGATAAAATATTACATTTATATAAAACACTTTTGTTCATAACCTCATCTCCTTAAATTAAATTTATTAAATAAATGGTACAATAGCATTTAAGCTTTTAATATAAAACACGCTTTTGCCACTATTTTTAAAAACATTGGCAAAAGCAAAAAACAGATTTTTATGGTCTTAATTCATAGTAGCTACCATTTCCACGCCAACAATTCACAGTCCATTTTTTAGCATTTGCATCAATAATATTTTGTTTTGTATATTCATTCCCTTCTATAGCATAGCTCTGTATAATATAAAGAGAGCCAACTTCTACATTTGGAAGAGATTTTATAAATGCATCCATATTTTCACCTTTTAAGTTGTTTGCATAGCAGTCCATACTGTTCAGTTTGGGACACCCGCTCACATTAAGACTTGTTAATTTATTGTCATTGATATACAACCAAAACAATTCCTTCAATCCTGCCTCACTCAAGTCAAGGCTTGTTAACTGGTTATATGCACAAGACAATTGACTCAAAGCACTTAAACCATTCACATTTAAA
>CAUUAF010000003.1:0-34974 GCA_963543085.1 uncultured Treponema sp.
TCCAATCTGCTAATACGTACATATCCATTTACACAATTTTCCTGACAGGGTCGAAAACTCTTGTTTAGTAAAAGGTTTAAAAAGAACAACTTGTTATTATGCACATCCTTATAGTTCATGGGAAAGAGGTAGCAATGAAAATGCTAATAGACTTATTAGACGCTTTATACCTAAAGGAAGTAATATTGAAAAATACTCAGACACAAAAATAAAAGAAATAGAGGATTGGATTAACAATTATCCAAGAAAGATATTTGCTTACAAAACAGCTAATCAAGTATATAATGAATTTTCATTACAATGATTTTTTTTGCGACAATATTTTTTACAATTTATATAGGATCATCACTTTCCCACTTCACTTCTTGTGGTGCCTCTTTAGGCAAGACAACAGCTTTTAGCGTGCCAGTCTCCCCTTTCTTTAAGGTGGTGGAACTAGGCTTCACACTGATACTTGCAACTTTAATCTCTGTTTTTTCATCTTGTTTTGCAGAGCTTTTGCAAGAAAAAATAAATGCTGTGGCAAGAATTGCAGACAGCAAAACAAATGCAGAAAACTTTTTCATAAATACATTCTCCTTATAAATATATTTGAAGTGTGAAGCAAAAAAGTAAGCGCAAAAGGAGTTGCCTTGCTACTCCTAGCATACATCTTATGTTCACACAAACATGCTTTGAGAAAAAATAAAATGTTAACGAAACAGTTTGAACTACATAATAGGTAGTTCGGGGGGGGGGATATAGAGAGAATAGGATAGTAGTGTTCTGTTTTCGGTTCATATTTTTGTATCCTTAAAATTAATTGTGTGGACATCTATAAAAAACTTTGTTAGCTTTCATATATTCCCACATATTAGGCTTGAACTATAATACACTTTTTTAGAAAAACCAAATTATAGCAGAAATTTTTTCTAAAAAAGTAATGATAATAGTTTTTTTTGTGGGATTATGGAAACAGTGGACTTACTAGTTTACCTAATTCTTTTTTATGTTACAGTGCAAGGCTTTTGCCCTACGGCAAAACCGCTCTATTGAGAATTCGCTAAAAGCGAATTCTCAATATTGTTCTGCAATGTCTCAGTCGCTTAATTACTATTGAAAGTTTTTTGGACATAAATCAGATAAAAAACAAGCTTCACATTGAGGATTTTTTGCCTTACACACATATCTACCATGCAAAATTAAATGATGATGAGCTTTCATCTTAAAAATATCAGGCACTATTTTATTCAAGTCTTCTTCGACACCTTCTGGCTTTGAAGAAAGAGAAAGAGTCAGCCTATTACAAACACGTAAAACATGAGTGTCAACAGCAATTGTTGGAAGCCCAAAAGCTACATTTAAGATGACATTTGCTGTCTTTCTCCCAACTCCTGGTAATGTTTCTAGTTCTGAAAAAGTTTTTGGTACTTGACTATTAAAATCTTTTATAAGCATCTCACTGAGAAGCATTATCCTTTGAGCTTTTGTGGGGTAATAATTGATTGTTTTAATCATTGTTTTAAGTTTTTCAAACCCTAATAGAAGCATGTCTTGTGGTGTTGAAACAATTTCAAAGAGTTCTTTTGTTGCCTTATTAACACCTTTGTCTGTTGCTTGTGCAGAAAGAAGTACTGCAATGAGGAGTGTATATGGATTCTTCCATTTCAATTCTGATTCAGGGTTTGGATTATTTTTGTTTAATCGAGTAAATACTTCATATACTTTTTCTTTTTCTAAAAGTTGCATGGTTTTATTATACTAAAAAATAAGCAATAAAATAATTAAAGTTATTAAAAGTTTTACTCAAACTCAAGCTATCATCTTCATTGATCTTTTCTTATGTAACGCTTTTTCTATTTCTTCAATATATGGAGTTACTATATTTAACAAAAGGGAAGCAAAAGCAACTGTGATAAACGAAGCCCTTCCGCCAGATAATAAAAAAGAAACGATAGCTAAAAAAAGGCTTGAAAAAAGCTTAAACAAAAAAGTCTTTGGAAACGAATTAGGTTCTGGTAATACAAAAAATGCTACAAACAAAAATCCTCCCATCATAAGAGAGGCTAAAACATCACCTTGAAATAAAGACAAACTAGAAAAGCAGTACACAAGAACTTCATAAAAAATGATAAATAAAATTGAAATTGTATAATCTCTCACTTTTAATGATAGCAATATTATGGAAGAAAGAATTGTAATAATATTATACCTACAAGCAGGAATCAAAGATGATGGCATCCAAAAAAGAGAGAGATAACCTAACGGCAATGTGATTCCTAGATCATTTAAAATATAAGAGTTTAAAAACGAAGTAATAGAAGCATCAACCGAATGTGCAGAATCAACAGAGATATTCATTTCATTTATATTTTGTGAAAATGTAAAAAGTTCTGATGCTGAAATATATGCAATAACCAAAATAATCATCGTTGAATGCATCCAAGCACCAGATTTTCCAAAAATTACTTTTGTTAATGCAAAGCCTAAAAATGAAAGAATAAACACAAAAATAAAACCTATGTTTGTTGGCATAAAAAAGCCTATTAAAACACCTTCCAAAAGAGCTTCCAAAGGAATCTTAAAAGTAGTTTTTTCTATTGCATATATAATACTTTGACAAGTGAGTGTTGCAGCTATGCTAGCAAAAATATTCAAACCTGCATAAATATCATGATATATAAACAAAAGAACTATTTGAGGTAAAAGTAAAAGTAAGTAACTCAAATAAATTGATCTCAAACTTACACTAGTATGAATAAATGGTGCAATTTTAGAGAAATCTTTACGTTTAGTTATTTTCATAAATTACCTTTTCTTTATTAAGAAATTGATCTTTGTAGGAGATAATTGTTTTGCATAGATTCTTTCTTGAAGGACAAACTATAGAGCAACAGTTACAACCTTCACACTTCATAATAGAGTCTAAAACTTCGCTGGAGACTGCATTTTTCTGTATTGCCCGTGTAAGAAAAATTGGGTCTAAAAATTTAGGACATGCGTTAAAGCATTTTCCACAGGCTATACAATCCATTTCTTCATAAAAGTTTAGTTTTTCTTTAGAAACTACATGGAGCGATTTCATGTCTTTTGTTACAGGAATATCAAGATTTGTTATTGCATAACCATGAGTTACTCCATTAATTATGATACTATCTGGAATTGCCTTAATTCCTCCACATTCTTCTATCACATTTCCAATAGGAGTTCCCACTTTAACATGCAATATTTTAGGTGTGGATATAACGTTGCCTTGTATGCTTAAATATACAGAAGTGAGTGGATAGTCTTTGGTAACAGCTTCATAAACATATAAAAGAGTGCTTGCATTCAAAAAAAATCTGTTTCCTATTTGTAAATGTAAGGGGTATATGTTTTTTATTTTTTTAAACTCACAGTTCTCATACATTGAACAAGCTATTTCCATGTATCTTTTTAGATGAGGCGTATTTTTTTCATTATGAAAAAAAACTATTTTCTTAGCATTTAATAGTTTTGCTATAATCGTAGCTCCTTCAACTACTTCTTTTATGTATTCTTCACTTAAAAAAACATCCAAAGATTGTGAAGGATAAAAATCAAAAAGTGATGTTGCTAGCTCAATATTTTGCTTATCCATTACATCTTTCAGATTTGAAGAAAGAGAATGAGTAATGCGGTTAGAAGTGTCTACAACTCCTTTTTTTTCAATTTTATCAAAGAGTTCTATTGGAGACAACTCTTTCCAATCGTTTTGTTGAATAGGTTTTCCCAAGATATCAAAAGAACCTTCAAGTGAAATTTCTATAGTCTTAAGCATTTGATTTGGCAAAACTTCAAATGTTTTAAAATCAGTTACAACTCCTGGAATAGAGGAATGCACAAAAGCAAAGGGAGACAAAGGCTCTCCTCTAGCAAGTAATTCTCCTTCTTTTATATGAAGTCCTTTGCTAACTAAAATATAACTATCGTCATATCCTACTGGTACAAAGGCTTTTGAAGGTAAAAACGCATTTCCAAAAAATTTAAGTGCTTGATTCCTAGTTTGCAAGACTTCTTTTGAATAGCCAAGATTAAATACCATGCACAATCCTAAAAACAAAAATTGTGAACCTTAGTAGCTCACTTTGAAAAGTATTATAATCCATGAAATAAATATAAACAATATGGAAACTGATGTTAATAAAATATTATATCTAGCTATAGGAAAAAATTTGAAATTATAAAATGCTGAAACAAAATTACCTTCTTTTTTTAATACTTCTTCTATAGAATTTGAAGGAATGCTTTCTAAAGTCTTTTGGATAAATGCATTATTGAAGATAAAAGTTAAAGGTTCTTTTTCTTTAATCACCCCTCCTCCTGCATTGTAAAAGTCTCTAAAAATAATAGTTTCATCTTCTTCTGGAAAGCTTGTAGGAAAATTTACATCAAGATATGGAAGCACGTTGTAAAACCATGTGTCTAAAACATAGTTAGTTAGATCAGGCAAAGCATCACCAGGCTTAGTATCTAAACATCGAGAATAAGAGGAAAAACTAAAGTCTATTGTTCTACTCGTATTATTAGGCATTGGGATATAAAAAGGATTAGTATATTTTTTTGGTAATGGCATAGTATAAAACATAGAAAAAACTATATGCGGAATAAAGGATATTGAAAACAAAACAAGAGTTAGAATAGTTTTTCTCTTAGACCATATTTTTTCAATAAAATAAGGGTGCATAGCTAAAAACACGGGTTTTTCATGTTCTCTATTTGCATTCTTTTCTTTTTCAGATAGGTAGTTAAATTTTTCTACCACATAACCTACCGAAAAACTTGCAACAATACTCAAAAATATATAGATATATGAAAGATATGTGTCAAAAATTAATAAGATAAAAGCAAAAACTGGAATTATAAAAATAATTAAATTCTTTTTGATTCTATTTTTTCTTTGTTCTTGATTTAAATAAGAAGGAGTAAAAAACACTTCTATTATATATATATTTGCTAATAAAAAAAGAGCTATGACATAAAGCATTAGATAGCTCGTTATTAAAAAAGAAATGAGCAAAAAAGGTGATGCTGTAAAAAAGAAAAGAGTTTTTCTGTTTGAACAAATAAGAAAGAAAAGGAATAAAAGAGAAATAGAAATAAGATTTATATAATGTAGATGTGGCTCTCCTTCTAAATAAAAAGGTATGCTATTCGCATTTAATGTTCTCAAAAGCTTGAACGAAACATAGCTTTTTTGAGGAATATATATGTAAGATAGCTCATCAGCTTCATTTTCAAACCAATGTGTATAAAGTTCACTCAATGTGAATGGATAGGAATCTTCCTCTATATTTTGAAATCTCTTTTTTACACTTTGTTTATTCACTACATCTTTTATTTTTTGTTCATCTAAGATTTTCTCTACACTACTTGAATACTTTAATGGAACAAAAAGAGTTCTATATTCTTTCCACACAGAAAAATGAGCATAATTGTGAAGGTATGGCATTAAAAAGAGAGACAATATGAATAAACATGGAAACAGCACATCTAGCGGGTTATAGCGATCAAATACGTACTTCACTTAAACTTGCACCTTTTAGGGATATGGAAACGTACTTGAGAAAAAAAGACCTATAACAGTGCCTAATATGCAACCCACAATAACCTGACTAGGGGAATGTCCTTGTATTTCTTTTATTGGCTTAAACTTATATTCAGGATTTAACTCAGCAAATTTTGCTCCCAAGTTATTCAAAGTTTTTGCCTGAAGCCCGCTAGAACGTCTAACTCCAAGTGCATCCCTTGCTGTAATCACTGCAAATATTAGTGAGAACAAAAAGATATTGGAAGTAACTCCTTCATTAAAACCTAAACACGCTACTAATGAAAAAACTAAAGCTGCATGGCTCGAAGGCATTCCACCTGTTTTCCAAAATAAAAGAGAAAAAGCATCCTTATATCCCTTAATAGATTTTGAAAACAACGCTGCAATGGTTTTTATTGCTTGGCTCAAAAACCAACTAGTCAATCCTGACAAAAAGATTGGGTGCATAAAAATCTTTGAAAGGGTTAAAATAACATCATGTTTTTGCATAAAATTCACAAAACTAGCACCTTTAATTCTAGTGCATACATACAAATGTACAGATACTCTGTGCTGATTTTTCTATGATTCTATAAATTGATTATTTTGTCAAGGTCTTTATTGTTCTTTTTTTGCCTAAAGCAGATTGGCAATTAGAAATGAGATAAAAAGTATAATCTATCCATTTAGCCATTCAATCTTTATTCCTTGTCTTTCCATTTTTCTAAACCACGTTTTTTGTCTTTTAGCAAATTTACAAATATGCTTAAATGTAGTCTCAATATATTCCTCTTTTGTTTCAATTTTTCCTTGAAGATACATGGACGTAAACTTATACTCAAGCCCTAAACTCTCAAGATATTCCCAGTCTATGCCTTTTTCATAATGCAAGGCTTCAACTTCTTCAATCATTCCATCTTCAAGTCTTGAAATAAGTCGTTTATATATACGACGTTCCAATTCTTCCTTTTCAAAGGATATGCCAATAATCTTAGGCTTTATAAGAGGGCTTGTTTCTTTTAACTTTTCTAAAAGCTGAGGATTCTCTTTTTTATACATAGCAATTTCAATAGCTCTTATAAGCCTTGTTCGATCTTCCAAATCTGTTTTGTTATGAATATCAGGTTTTAGGTGCAGTAATATAGTTTGAAGTTCTTGTAAAGAGTTTTTTTCAATAAATCTTCTAAAGTCATGATTAACAGGAACAGGTAACAATGGATAGGCGTTCACTATCGCATCAATGTAAAGAGGAGTTCCCCCTGCAATTATAGGAAAAGCTCCACGAGCAATAATTTGAGGAAAAACTGAATAAACATCTTTTTGAAACTCAAAAACATTATATTCATCTTTCAACTCTCTTATGTCAATCAAATGATATGGCACACCTCGATACTCGTCTAAATCTTTCCCAGAGCCTATATCTAGCCCTCTATACACTTGCCTTGAATCTGCAGATATAATCTCGCCATTCATATCTTTTGCCATTTTCACTGCAAGATGTGTTTTTCCTGTTGCTGTAGCACCCAAAATTATAAGAGAGTTTTCCATCTATAACATCAATATTTTTTTTACATCAACTTTAGCAACTCCAAAGAGCCTACCTATTTGTTCTTTTGTGTAATGAGCACCACTTTTTTCATTATAATAATTCACTACTTCTTCTTTTTCTTCATCAGAATCATCATAAATAGCCATAGCAGCTGCTACCCTATATGCCCCTTCTTCTAATAATTCCTTAAGAGTTTTTTTTGCATTTTTCTTAAAACGCCTCTTATCAATAACTGCCATCATGCCATCATAACCTATTGAACTTATAAAATATTCTTTTTTCATTACATATCTCCCTAAAATTTGACAATAAGACTGAGTTTTCATTATCAAACTAATTTTCAATAATTTTTTTCATATCTTTAGAAAATATTCCTTACCTGCACCACACCAAGGACATACCCAGTCTTGAGGTAAATCTTCAAAATGAGTCATAGGTGCAACACCATTTTCTACATCGCCCTTGTCACTAACATACTCATATCCACAGAGATCACAAATATATTTAGTCATACCTTATTTCACTCCCCAAGGTTATTATATATCCTTATTACAATCCTAGCAATTGATTAAGTTTTTCATAGAGTCTTAAATAGTTTTTATTGTTACCACCTTCTATCCCTATAGCTTGCTTCAAATAAAACTGTGCATTTCTATAGTCTTTTGAAAGAAAATACCATTGATACATCGCAAACAAAGCATCTTCATTTCTAGGATTAGTCAAAAGAGCAGAACGCAATAACGAAAGATGACTAGCCGAATTCTTCGGAGACAGCATGGCACTATAATAATACAAAATAGATTTTTTTTCTCCTTTAGAAGAGTTTAAATTTTGATTAATAATTCGACTCAAAGAAGATACACTATTTGTTTTATAAAGAGCTTCAAGATAATCAGAAAAAAGCTCGTTAGAAGGAGAAGTTTCAGAATTATATAGATTTCTTGCAATGACTAATGCTTCATTATATTCTCCATTCCCTAAATATGCCTTCACCAAGAGTTCTTTTGTTTCGTTAGTGTTGGCTTTCTTAACCAATTCTTCACCAATCTGGACTGCTTTAAGCCAATTTTCATTTTTTATTTCTCTTTTTAATAAGAGTCTAATAGTCTGTATATTATCTTTATCAATAGTTAATATTTTTGCTATAAAATCATCTGCAAGATTTCCCTGTATATTTGTGTTTGCGTCAAAACATATATTAGTGCACTCAAGCAAAACTTCAAAATCATCTGGATAATATGTATAAGCTTGAGATAGATACTGAATTGCAGTTTTATCATTCTTATTCCATTCCTTTGCAATTCTAGCTTTTAAAAGAAGATATGTTTTGTCTGTTTTGTTTTTGGTAGTGTATATATTTAAAAGCGAATTTGCTCTCATATATTCCCCTTTTTCTATTAAGAGTTTTACTCTTTCAAAAAGCCCTTCCCCTTCATGTATATCCATACTTAAAAGACGATCAATATATGAATTAGCTTTTTCCCAATTCTTTTTTTTTATATATGCAAATGCTGTCAAAAATAAAATTTCTTCTTTGTCTTGATATTCTAATGGCAACAGGTTTAATGCTTGAATTGCATCATCTGGATCTCCTAAATTATTTGAAAGTTTTGCATACTTTAGTAAGGCAGGATAAAAAGATGAATCAAGAGAAAAAGCTTTTTTAAAAGCATTGTATGCTTTTTGCGTATTATAGTCTTTTTCATAAAAAATTCCTTCTAAATAGTATGGAAGAGGAGAAGAAGAATTCTGTTGTTTTGCTTTTTCAATTCTTTCTAAAGCATCGTCTTTAAACATTTTAGGAAAATTAGGTTTTAATAGTAGTAATGAAGGAATGATGACAGAAAAAAAATCATTCTTAGGGCTATTGTATGGATATTCTCCCTTTTTGACACTTTCAAAACTTTCAACATAATCATTTTTTTTTGAATAACGTGGAATATGTTCTTCCCTTTTAGTGTATGGATATAATTCTTCCATCAAAGAAAGTGCTAAATATAAATAAAGCTTATCCTCTCCGCCTAAACTTGCAGGATTTTCTTGAATCTTAGCAATTACACTTTTCAATGAATTATATGAAGCTTTTTCTATTTCTAGCATTAAATCATCTTTTTTATCAGTTTTCTCTTCAGCTTTAACTATATGCAACTTACTAGCTACACCACCTTGATACTCATCAAAATGGCTCACTGTCTTACAAGAAAAGAAAAAAAAGATAGTAAAAAAAAATATGAATAGCTCAATCTTTTTTTCTGACAAAAACAGAACATGCATTATTTATTTTTTATTCGATAAAAAACTAAAAGAATTTTAAACCAAAGATATTTAAATATAGTAAAAATTTTAAGTGGATTGAAAAAAACTTGTGGAAGATATTCCAAACCATGTTTGAAAAGAAAACTTGAAGTTTTTCGTTTATATTTTGAAAAAATATCAATTATATTGTTATCGTATATATATATTCCATTGCTCAATTTAGCTTTATTACGATATACCCACCTAGCTCCTCCTTTTATCCCATTACCTAAAATTACAACTGAAGGAGCAGATTTTACAATTGCAGAAATAATGTTAGATTCCATATTAGCCTTATAATAACCATTATAACGCCCAACAAATTTTAATTCTTTGAACGTCGATTTAACATTGTCTTCTGCAATAGCTAGGCTTTTTTTTGTTGCCCCCAACATATATAAACTTTTGGAATAAGCATTTATAACGTTTAATATGGAAATAATAGTTTCAAAAGGATTATGTCTAGTTGGGACAGTTTTTTTTAAGAAGCTAGAACCTTTAATTATACTTTTTGAAACAGGCAAACACAAAGCACTAGAAAGCACCATATCACGAAACTCTCCCTTGCGTCTTGCCTTTAAGATGTCCCATGTTGAAAGAAAAACAATTTGCACAGGTTCTTTCTTATTTAACAAATTCAAAACTGCATTTTCAATATCTTCTTCTTTCAAAATATCAAGAGGAACACCTAAAAAATCTATACGCTCATACGCCATATAAACCTCATCTTTTTGTAAAATATGCTTCCCTAACACTAGCAAAAGCGTAGACAGTAGCAGTTTCTGCTTTTAGTATATTAGTATTAAAATGAATTGTTTTAAAGCCTCTGTCTGTCAAAATAGAGTATTCTTCCTCACTTATACCACCTTCTGCACCAATGCACACAACAATAGCCTCTTCTTTTCCCTCTATTATTGAAAAAATATTTTTTGTTTTTTCACATTTTTTTTCATAAGCAAGTAAAAAAAGAGTATTTCTACCTTTTACAATATCATCCACAAGACTCAGAGCATTACTTATGGAAGTTGAGGAAAAAAGCTCTGTTGAAACCGGAGAACCAGATTGTTCTCTTGCAGAGCGAATAATCTTTTCTCTTCTTATCTTTTCATTTTCATTTTTAGATTTTGGAACACTATACTCCCCAAATACAGGTATTATATGGCTTACTCCAAGTTCTGTTGCTTGCCTAATAACAATATCCATCTTTGAACCTTTTAGTTCCCATTGCAAAAGAACGAATAATGGAGAAAAAGAAGTTTGAACATCCAACGAAGAAAGCAATTTACAAACGACCTCTCCTTCTGAAATCTTAATAATTTCAGAATCAACTAACTTGCCAGAAGGTAGCCTCAAACTAACATGATCTCCCTTCCTCTTACGTAAAACGGAAACCAAATGCCTATATTCATCATTTCTTAGGAAGACCAACCCTGAAGCTTCATCAACTTCAGGGCATATAACTTGTCTCATAGAGATTTATTTTTCTGCCTGTTTTTCTTGTTGCTGCAATTCATAAGTTGTCTTTGTAGTTTTGCACAATTCTAATACATTTTTTGTCTTGATAAGATCATATGAAGCTTTCAGAGCATCATCATAATCTAAATCAAAAGTAGGGATGATATGATTTCTACTATATTCTGACCTAATCATCATCATTAATAACTTTTCCCTAATTTTGTATGAAGAGGAGAGTTTTTTTGCAAAAGCTTCCATTTCTGCTTTTGTTAAATCCTTTTTAGAATGAGTGAACTTACTTATTTCATTACTTTCTAATAATCTCATAGCTTCTTTCTCTTCATCTTCTGTGAAACTATCATACTCAATCTTTAAATCAGGAGGAATACCCAACTTGTCAATATTAGCATCACTAGGACTATAATACCTAGAAACAGTGAGCTTAAAAGAATCTTCCCTAGAAAGAGGAACAATCTGTTGCACCAAACCTTTTCCATAAGTCTTAGAACCCACAAGATATGCTCTTTTATAATCTTTTAAAGCTCCCGCAACAATTTCAGAAGCAGAAGCAGAGCCTTGATTAATCAAAAGAACCACAGGAATATCCAAAGGTAGTTTTGTTATCTTATCATTTACATTATAAACCATGTTATGGTTAGGAATTCTAGATTTAGTGGAAACTACAAAACCCTTGTGCAAAAAAATGCTTGCAACATCAATTGCACTAGTGATTAATCCTCCAGGATTTCCTCTTAAATCAAAGATTATTTTTTTAGCACCTTTTTTTTGCAAATCTGACATTGCCTCTTCAAGACGAGGTGCTGAATTTGGATTAAAAGTTATTAAACGTACATAACCCACTTCATTATCTATCATTTCATGCTTAACAGTAGGAACTTCTATTATAGCCCTTGTAATCTTAACAGAAAACTCTAACTTTTTCCCTCTCAATATCTTGAGAATTACGTCTGTTCCTGGCTTACCTCTTAGCTTTGAAAGAACATCTTCCTGTGTTATACCATCAGTGCGAGTGCCATCAATTTCTGTGATAAAATCTCCTGGTTGCAAACCAGCTCTCCATCCTGGGGTGCCCTCAATTGGAGAGGTAACTTCAACATAAGCTGGCATTTCTGGTGTTGAGACAGCCTTTTTAGTTATTGTAACCCCTATTCCACCAAAAGAACCTGACTGAGTGTCTTGCAAGTCCCTTCCAATTGTAGTATCTGCACTTATGTATGTTGTGTATGGGTCTTGCAAAGCATTAAGCATTCCCTCAAGAGCACCTTTATAAAGCACTTCTGCAGAAACAGGATCAACATAATAAGCTTGCAAATAATCATAAACAAATTTAATGGAACGTATATGGTTAGCTTTTACATATTCACTTTCTGTTTCAGTCTGAGCCACCATCCTAGATGGCAATAAAACAACTGAAAGAAAAAAGAAAAATGCAAAAAGGACAGTAAGCATACTGTGTAATGTTCGTCTATTGCTCATGCCTTATATTTATACTTTATTGTGTGTGTCTGTCAAGTATTGTAAACTTATAACTTTCTATCCATATATATACTGATTTAACAGTCTCATAGCACAAAAATGCACGATTTATGGTGGCAAAACTTAACAAACTCTCATGCCTAAGTCGAACGATTTCGCATATGCAAACCGATCGACTTGCAATATCGAAATCGCTCGATTTGCATATGTGAAATCGAGCGATTTGGGGTCAGTACATTAGCTAATGTACAACCATAACATTAGCTAATGTACTATGCTAACATTTCTTAATGTACGTTTTTGATTTAAGTTGGTTCTTGAAAAGCTTATAAACATAAGCCAACAGGAGAGAAAAAGGAAATTAATTGTGTTGAAATGCAAAGATACACTTTTCACACCCCGTATTATATTATCTTCCTTATATAAAAGCTATTATTTTCAGCTTAAATAGTATTCATTTTCAAGAATATTATAGTACTAAAATCAATGAGAACATATTCTTGACATCTTGCTTATTCTTGTTTTTACGTATACCATGACACTATATTTTCAATAATTATTTATAAACAAGGAGATGTTTATGAGACGTGAACATGACTTATTAGGAGAATTGGAAATTGCTGATGAAGCGTATTATGGGGTTCAAACTTTTAGAAGTGTAGGAAACTTTAAGATTACAGGAGTTAAACTTTCTGATTATCCTGATTTTGTTAAAGGTTTAGCTATGACAAAGCAAGCTGCTGCCGAAGCTAATCATGATTTAGGCTACTTACCTGATGATGTGCATAAGGGAATAATTCAAGCTTGCAAAGAGATAATCGAAGGTAAGTTTGATAGTGAATTCGTAGTTGATATGATCCAAGGTGGAGCAGGTACTTCAACAAACATGAACGCAAACGAAGTGATTGCTAATAGATGTAACGAAATATTAGGAGGAAAAAAGGGAGAGTATAAACCTTGCCATCCTAATAACCATGTGAACTATGCTCAATCTACTAACGATGCATATCCTACAGCTGCAAAAATGGGCTTAGCTTTAAGCAATAACAAACTAGTTGCAGAACTTGAACGACTCATAAAATCATTTAGAGAAAAAGGAAAAGAGTTTTCTTCATATATAAAGATGGGACGCACTCAGTTGCAAGATGCTGTTCCTATGACTTTAGGGCAAGAGTTTGAGTCTTACGCAGCATCTCTAGAAAATGAAATAAGACTACTAAAAGAAGCAGAAGCTAACCTATACGTAGTCAATATGGGAGCTACAGCCATTGGAACAGGCATTAATAGTGACCCTGACTATCCTGCAAAGGTTGCAAAACATCTTTCAGATATTACAGGTTTTAAGATTGAGATTGCTAAAAACTTAATTGCTGCAACTAACGACACATCAGATTTCTTAACTTACTCATCTCAATTAAAAAGACTTGCAGTTAAGGTTTCTAAGATTTGTAATGATTTACGATTGCTTTCTTCAGGTCCTAGAACTGGTCTTTATGAGATTAAGCTTCCTGCAATGCAACCAGGTTCTTCTATTATGCCAGGTAAAGTGAATCCTGTTATTCCTGAAGTAGTAAACCAGGTGTGTTTTAGAGTGATCGGAAATGACACAGCTTGCATGATGGCAGCAGAAGCTGCTCAGCTAGAACTCAATGTATTTGAACCTGTTATTATATATTCACTTTTTGAAGATATTTCTTTACTTATCAATGCTTTTATAACACTAAGAGAAAGATGTGTTTCTGGCATTGAAGCTAATGTGGAACGCTGTAAAGATATGGTTTACCACAGTATTGGCTTGGTTACAGCATTAAATCCAATTTTAGGTTATGAAAAATCAAGTGAAATTGCAAAGACAGCATTAAAAGAAGGTAGAGGAGTTTATGAACTTGTTCTTGAAAAAGGATATCTTTCTGAAGCTGAACTAAAAGAAGTCCTAAAGCCTGAGAACATGACACAACCAAAGAAAATGAAAAAGTAATTGTATTTTGATGTTATATTATGAAGAATGAGTTGTGAAAACAACTTTGAATATTTTTATTAGGAGGTTTTTATGGAAGAGTGTAAATTTACCATGCCACTTTTAGGTGATGATTTTCCACACTTACAAGTGCAAACAACACAAGGCGCAATGAAATTACCAGAGGATATGAAAGGTTCTTGGTTTGTTTTGTTTAGCCATCCAGCAGATTTTACACCTGTGTGTACAACAGAGTTTGTTGGTTTTCAAACATTAATGCCTGAATTCGAAAAAATTGGTGTTAAGCTCATAGGTCTTTCTGTAGATCAAGTTTTTAGTCACATTAAGTGGATTGAATGGATTAAAGAGAAATTGAATGTTGAGATCACTTTTCCAGTTATTGCAGCAAATGACTCCGTAGCTAATGCTCTAGGGCTTTTGCATCCTGGAAAAGGAACAAATACAGTGCGTGCTGTGTTTATTGTTGATCCTAATTCAAAGGTGAGATTAATCTTATATTATCCACAAGAAGCAGGTAGAAACATGCAAGAAATCTTGCGCATTGTTAAAGCTTTGCAAGTAGCTGATAAAAATGGAGTTGCAATGCCTTGTGATTGGCCAAACAATGGTTTGATCAAAGACCATGTGATTATTCCACCAGCTTCAAATGTAAAAGATTCTAAAACTAGGTTGGAGCAATATGAAGGCTATGACTGGTGGTTCTGCCACAAAGGGCTTTAATTTGAGTTTGGAATAATTCCACACTATTTGAAATGATGATTTTGTGAGTGCAAAATTCCTCATTCAGGCTAGGAGCTTTTAGCATAGGAGGCTCCTAGCCTTTTTGTTTTCGAAATGGTTTCTATAGGATAGAATACGTTATCTTGGATATTATTCAGAAATATATTAGAATACTATAGGTTGATAGACTTGGATGCTAGTTTTGAATTAGGAGGTTGATTATGAATGTTACAGTAAATAACAACGTTAAAAAAGCTCATGAACAAAATAGTTTTTATGTACAAAAAGGTCATCTTTCTCCAAATAAAATCACCATACAGGCATTGAAAAATTCTCAAGATGGAAAAAATGTAAGCCCTGAGTATTCATCAGTCGAAGAGTTGATGGATGCTTTGAATGTATAGCATTAGATTTACAAATCAGTTTAAAAAAGATTTCAAGGTAATACAAAAACGAGGTTATGACATAGAACGTTTGAAAAAAGTGATTGACCTACTGGCTAAAGGTGATGTACTACCAAAGTTATATAAGGATCATGCACTTGTTTGTGATTGGCATGGTTATCGTGATTTGCATATTCGCCCAGACTGGATACTAATTTATAGGATAGTTACAGATTCCAAAACTGTAGAGTTAGTGAGAACAGGCTCCCATAGTGATCTATTCGATAAATAAGCTTAGAATATTAGAAAACAAAATAAGGAGTGAATCCACTTTTATTTGAAATGAGGATTTTGTGAGTGCAAAATTCCTCATTCAGGCTAGGAGCTTTTCGCATAGGAGGCTCCTAGCCTTTTTGTTTTAGAGCCTTGACCTTAACGCAAATATTTTATAGGCTATGAAAACCTGTTGGTAGCAAGGAGTAATGGTGTGTTCAAAAACATACAGTTGAAGTGTGTACAGTGTAAATTCAGGTTTACATACATACATACATACATACATACGCCATGTCATGCTCTTTTAGAGCTTTTTAAATCTCTTCAAAATCAGTTCTTTCTTCTCTTCAAATATGCTGAACACGTGAGGTGTTTTTCTTCTCTTTCTAAAGCCTTCTATCAAGGTAATAAAGTATTCTAAGGAGTGTATTTGATGAAAAAAATCTTAACTTTTGTTGTAGCAATGGCAGTTTTGGCTTTCGCCTCATGCTCAACAGTGAGACCTGTGGCAAGTCGTATATTAGCCTTTTGACCAATGGCAATAGTATGCTGATGGATAAAGATTGCTCTTATGTTGTTTGTGCAGTGCGGTCGTTTAATTTAAGATAAGAATCTATTTTGATTCTTTCTAATCAAGATTAATGGGAGTTGAATAGAAAACTTCAAAACAAAATATGGAGAATAAAAATTATAATACATCTGACGATTGCAGTCAGAAAAAATAAAGGAGTTATTAAAGTGAAGGAATTTCGTATTTTTGAGTCTCCTCAAGGAGATATTAAAACCATAAAGAGTGGTTTTTCATTACCTGCATTTTTGTTTTCAAGTTTTTGGGCATTATATCATGGGTTATTCTCTATTCTTTTTGTTGAACTCATGGTTGGTATAGTATCTGGTGTAGTTTTTTCATTGGTTGGTATGTCTTCACTAAATATTATACCAGCAGTAATTATAAAGGTAATCTATTATAAAGATGGTAACAGTTGGTTAGAAAACAACCTTATTAAAAAAGGGTATATATACAAGGATAGTCTTAACGCCAGTGATTCTACTGAAGCTATTTCATTATATGAACAAAGCAAAAAAGGAGAAGAAGCTAGAAGGAGAAAAATAGAGCAAGAACGAGAAATTGGACAGATTGTGCGAATCGAAGGTATTTCTGAAACCGAAAAAACATCGGAAGAGTAAGAATTATAAATTATAGAAGGTGTGATGACAAGGAGAAGGAGTTAAGATGTTAAAAGCAACATATATTATTTTGAAATCTCCTCAAAGTGGAAAATATAAAGCTATAAAGTGTGGAGATTCATATTCAGCTTGCTTTTTTGGTGGTTTGTGGGCATTGTATCATGGGTTATTCTCAATTTTTTTTCTTAACATATTATTCTACGTGTTGTTCTGTGTAATAGTTGCTGGCTTAGCACTTTTTCTGCAATTAAAACTGGAGCCAGGGAGTGAGCTAAGTATATTTCTAATATGTTTCTTTTCTTCGAAATTTTATCTATTTAAAGAACGTGGTAGTTATTGGTTAATAAAGAAAAAAATAAAGGAAGGATATGTAATCACGGGAGTTGTTGAAACTGGGAATTTCTTCAAAGTCATTTCATTATTCAGACAAAATGTAGATGAAAAGAGACTAGCAAAGCGTAATTTAAGAAAGTTGAAAACTAGCGAAAATCTCTTAGAAACAGGTAAGCAGTATGTAGAGATGGAATTAGAAGATTTTTATTTCAAAGATTTGAAAACTTGTAGGCATGCCTTGTTGAAAGTTAAGAAGTGGAAGGATTCGGAATTATTAGAATTGTGTGAAAGACGTTTTCAACTTTATTGCCGTAATACAGAAGTATTATTAAAAGTTGTTTTTAGAAACATAGGAATTTTACTAAGAAATATAAAAACTGCAATGAGTGCCATCTCCAATACAGAAACTATGACGGAGGAGGCAGAAGATTGTATAACTTTATTTAATCTTCAATTGGAATTAATGAACCTGTATTTAGCGAGATATAACGCAAAGAAGGAGATGATAGAGAAGGGGATGGATTGTGTTGATTATATATAAAAGACTTTTCCGACGAATTGCAAGAATCAACAGAATCTGTATTGCTAGAACAGGAACGCTTGTCAAAATTGTTTTTTGATACGTCTGATAAGTTTAATTTAAGGGGTGTTTAATATGAAAAAGAATTTTATCATTTTGGTATTTTGTTTTGTTGCTGTTTTTGGCTTGTATGCTCGAGAATATAAGGATATTCTCGAAGAAGGTCCTTCTTCTGGAGGACCTAATTGCTATAAACAAGACGGCTATGCACTTGTAGCAGGGAAAAAAACGCATTACTGGTTATACAAAATATATAGCGACTATGATTACAAGGTCTCATACTTACTTGGTAAAGTATTTCCTGAATGGGTGGAAAATCTCGGCTATGTCATCGATTTTGATAATATTAGAAAGGTGAGTCCTAACACCTCTCTTGCTTCTTCTGTAAAGGCATTGATGAAACAAAGAGGCTGTGATGTCTCTGTAACGCTTTGGCAAGAAAAGTCAGGGGATACTTTAATTGTAAATATCTATGATTCAGAAGATAACACATATTGGTCAATATTTTATCCTTTGGTGAAGTGATGAGGGGCAACTCATTTTAGCTTTGAAATTTGAAAACTGTGATATTTATTAGTAATTCTTTTAGGTATGTTTTATGATGATCTGGATTTTTTTAAGCTTGATTGTGTTAGCAGTGATATTTATGCTAATACATAGATCAAACATAAAAGAAGAGCTTAAAGAAGTTTTTCTTTTATTACTGAAATTATCTTTACTTGTGGGATTATTCTTTTTTCTAGTAGCATTAAGCCTAGCTATAAGTGAATTTACAAATATATTGGTAGCTTGTGTGGTTTTTTTCTTTGTCATAGCAGTAGTAATATTAGCAATAGTAAAGCATAAAGAATTTATGGCTGGTATGATGGAAGCAGTCTTAAAAGGTATGTCGGATGCAGTCTCAGAGGCTTTTGAGAAGCTTCCAATGGTTTTGACAACAGTCATAGAAGTTGCATTAACAGTATTGGTAGGTGGTTTAGTATATCTATACATAAACGTATACGACCCATTAGCCAACAATGAATGGAAGTCCATGTCGCTTTTTTCATATCCTGAATGGTTTATCAAACTTTCGACTGAAGAACGAGAAGCCCTAATAAAAGAAAGAAAGGATAGCATAATAAGTAGATACGATTTGCCTTTATGGTTAGTAAAATTTGAAGTGAGAGAGATACTTAAAACTTCAGACATTGCATGGACATACAAAAAAAATGATAAAGCCATCTTTTATATTGTGTGGCGTGATCCTAAAAAGCATACATACCACTTCGCAAAGGTGAGTCGTTACTGGCTTGATGATTCTAAAGAGAGAAAAAAGCGACAAAAAGAGAGTTAAGGATGTGGAGTGATTAAATGAAATATGAGAATGCGATAAGCCTAGAAAAGTTTGAGGCATATTTAAAGAAAAAAATAGGAAAGACTTCAGTACGAAGTTACCTATATCATTTCAATAAACTTCTCAAAGAAAGAGGCTTTTCTAGCTATGATAAGATAGCAGAAAATATTGATACGCTCATAGGAGAATATAATACTGCTGGTAAATATGAATATGAAAATCTAAAAAGCAGGGGTACTTATCATGCAGTATTAGAAAAGTTTAAAGAATTTGTGCAAGAACTTGAAAGAAATGCACAATTAACCTTAAAAGAAAATAAGTTGCAAACTAAAGATAGTCCAATCACAGAAGAAACTAAAATTTGCCCTTATTGCTGTGAAACAATTAAGAAGGATGCTATAAAATGCAGATACTGTGGAGAATTTCTTCAAGAGAAGCCACATCATTCAAAACCAGACTTATATGCTAATATGAAAGTAGGGCAAATTGCACGTAAAGTTTTAATGCCACTACTAGATGAAAAAACACTTCCTGAAAATGTATTGAAGTATTTGCAATCAAAAGATTATTCAAAACAACAACTTAACATAGACTATCCACTTTTGCAGGAAGTACCTAATGACTTTGATAGAACACCCAAGCGTTATTATGAAAATCCAATAACAATAAATGGCAAATATTTTGCAGTGTGTAGTGAATGGTTTAGCCGTAGTAGAGAGCTTTTAATAGACTTTATTGAAGACTTCAAAGCAAAATACGGAGAGTAAAACAACTTATTAAAATGAGTGAATTTATGAATGAGAGGTGATTATGAAAAAAGCTTTTTCAATTTTAGTGCTGTGTGGAATTATAATGTTAATGATATCTTGCAGTAAAAAGAGTGAAATACCTCCTATTGACTCCGTTACCAACAAAGCTCTCTGTGAAAGTTATAAACAACAAGAAGGTTATGCACTTGTAGATGGTAAAAAGGTTCACTATTGGTTGTATGATACATATACTAATCATGACGGATACGGCTCATATTTAATAGATCAGGCGTTTCCGCAATGGGTGGAAAAACTGGGCTATGTTATCGATTTTGAGAATATTAGAGACATAACTCCTGATACAGATATTGCTTTTTCTGTTAAGGCATTGATGAGACAAAGAGATTGTGATGTTGCTATAACTATTTGGCAGAATGAATCAGGTGATACTTTAGTTGTAAATAACTATGATGCAAAAAAAGAAGTTTATTGGACAATAATTTATCCTTTGGTTAAATATAAAAAAAATGATATCGTAAAAAAAGATGTAGCTAAAACTGAAAATAAGGAAGAAGAGAATGATTTAGATGATTTGCTTGAGACAGAAAGCCCTGAGGAAGATGATGAGGCTCAGCCTGAAAGTGAAGAGAAAGCTGATCAGAAAACATACTCCTATACTTATCCTGGGGATTCATCTCCCACGGAAGTGACAGTTGCTTTTCTGGGGCGTGGCGTGACAAAAACTAAATGGGAGAAAGCAAAACCAAAAATGATGAAGGAAATCTTTAATCACTTGGACTCAGTGCCATTCGCATCTATGATAGCTGACTTTAAGGAAATTGAACTACTTATTGACCAAGAGCGTTGGTTTATTCGGAAAGCACTTAGTGAATATAATCTTTCTGATAGTGAGATATATTATATATATTTTTCGATAAACAAAGCTGTCAGTTTTATTATGGTCAGGATAGAAAATAATTGTAAGTCTTATCGGTGGCTTGGTTTTAGAGGGTATATAAATCCTTTTAAGATATTAAATCGCTTAAAATAGGTTATGTTCAATGAGATGATAGATTTTTTTGCTTTAATACGTATATTTTAAGGAGCTAATATGAAAAAATATTGTTTGCTTTTTGTATTTTTTGTATTTCCTTATCTCTTGTTTAGTGAAGGTGTGGGTATATTGAGCGTTGGTACGACTTTGGAAAGTAGCAAAACAATAGACTACCATAAGCCCATGCTCACCTTTGAGTTAGATATGTTTGGAATTGCGCCAAGTAATGGGTTTACATTTTTTTGGAATAACAGTTTTAGTTGGGCAAAAAAAGACTTACAATTTATCTCTTCTGAAATCCTTTTAGGTGCTACTTTTAGAAGAGACAAAGCATTAAACATAAGCTTTGGCTTGGGACCTAGAATGGCATCATCCGTGAATTTTGGCGGGGTAGACGATTCAGTTCATATTATCTCAACCTTACTAGGACTTGGTGGCACTTTTGGGCTATCCTATTATTTCAGTAATACATTTGGAATTTCTTTATTTGCAAGCGATTTTGTATCTCTAGGTGATATTGGAGGCTCATATACCAAATATTATGATGGAACTAAAGAGAGAGAAAAAAGTAGCTTTCATTATAACATAAGCAATACCTTTTCTGTTAGAGCGGGAATAAACTTTCGTATTGGTGGCTCATTATATTCAGGCTATAGAAGGAGTTATTCTGGAAATAGCAGAAGTTCTTATGGTGGTTCTAGTAGCCCTAGTAATTCTAGTAGCTCAAGCAAGTCTGATAACACAAGAAGGAACACAAACACTTCCAATAATTATAGCTTACCAACTCCTCAAGAAATATTGGATGAGCTAAATTTGGTGCGAACAGATCCTAAAGGTTATGTTAAGTATCTAAAACAACGTTTAGATTCTTTTGTTGAAAGCAATATCCATATAGATGGTGTTGGAAGACGCATAAGCAATCATGAAGGGAAAGCAGCTGTTTATGAATGTATAGAAGTGCTAGAAAATACTTTGCCTATGGGGGCTCTTACCATGAATGAAAATCTATGTGAATCAGCACTTTGGTTAGCAAAAGACCAAGCCTACTATAATACTACGGGGCATGACGGTTCAGATGGTTCTACAGTGACAGATAGGGTAAAAAGATCAGGTTTTACAGGAATGGGCTGGGGAGAAAATTGTTCTTATGGACGGTATACTGCAAGGGATTTTATTATGGGGCTTTTAATTGATGATAATGTGCCGAGTAGAGGACACAGAAAGAATATTTTGGATAGAAATTATACTCAAGTTGGAATAGGACTTGCCACAGGGCATGCTACATATAATACAGTACTGGTGACAGATTTTGGGTATTAGTGCATGTTGCTTTTAGGGTAAATTTAAAATACAGATTAGTTATTTAATTTAAATTTAGAGTCCCAGAAAGTATTTCTAATAAAGGTTAAACTCTAGGCACAGTTTAATAGCTGTTGCTTCTTATTTTCTCGTAATGTGAGATTAAATGGAATTGATTCTTTCACTTCATATAGTAGCAAAAACACACAGTGCTAATTACCTTATCATTTAAAAAATAAAAGTAGATAATTGACCAGTAGTGTTGAGTTACTAATGAGTGACTGTAAGTTGAGTATAAGATGTGTCTTATTTAACCTTTTGTTTTCAGTAAGAAGCAAGCAGTACTGTTGATTTACTTTTATTTTAAGGATGAATTTGCAATGATTGTGTTGAATTTGGAGCTTTTCAAAGACAAATGGAGTTCCAGCTCTTTTTGTTTTAGAGCCCATTAAAACTAGTAGAAATGTCCCCTAGTCACCTCAGTAGAAATGTCTCCATATATTGTGCCAAACTAGGGGACACTTATATCGAGCTTCAACAAAATAAAACATGCATAATTGCATAAAAACAAAATATGTAATAGCATGCCAGATCTAGCCTAGAATAAAAATTATTATTATAAAAAACTCATGGGAGTAAGTTATGAAGTACTTAATAAAAAGAACTTGTCTTATAGCTGGTTTGCTTTTATGTTCTTATCTATGGGCAATTAAACTTCCAGATGGGACTGATGCTATGATAGGCAGGTTTGAAAAACATAGTAATGGAAAGTTTAAGAGCGTTCAGTTACTTGAACCTACAGAAATTAAAACATCTATTGGCACTTTAACTTTTAATAACACAATATATTTCTACGAAAGTGATAAAATTGAAAAAGGTGAACTAGCAAAGAATTTTAATATTAAAACTTCTTTTGGAAATTTTGATATTAGTAGAGTATCTTTTTATGAAAGTGGAGCATTGATGAGTTTTGATTGTGGAAATGAGCAAGCAAAAGTAAAAACAATTCTTGGAGATGTCAACTTAGCACGTAATTATTCTAGCGAATATTGTGTAAAAATGTATGAAAGTGGTTCTATTAAAAACATTTGTATTGAAGATTTTGTGGTTCCAAAAGAATGTTCGTACAACAATGGAATGTTTGCACTACTAAAAATATGTGATAGCTTATCTTTTTATGAAAATGAAGGTGTAGAAACCCTTTGTATTCCAGTTTATCAAGGTCGGAGAAATGCACAAACTTTTAATATTCCATATGGAAAATTAGAATTAAAAGACATAGGTTATGGATCTTTTTTATGCAAACTTAAATTATATAATGATGGTAAAATTGAATATATTGATTTAGGCATGAGCGAAAATGTGTTGAATACTAAGAATCTTGGAAAAATTAAGGTTAGAAATAAGGTAGAATTTTGGAATAATGAAAACATAAAGTTTGCCTCATTAGCAGGAGAACAAGCTTTTGAAATAGGAGAAGAATTATTTTTATGTAATGATATTTCTTGTTTCGAAAATGGAAAAGTAAAGGCTATTAACGAAGATGCAACAGTTTTTTGGGAAAATGGCAACATAAAAGTGAAAAAAGGAGATTACAAAGAAATAGAGACTAAAGTATTTAGTGGAATTCCTAAAGAATTTACTGATTATTTTGATTTTTCTATTGAACAATTATTTTTTGATGAAACTGGAAAAAAACCTATTGGAGTTGCTATTTCTTATAGACATGAAAATTTTTATGATGAATCTTCTTTGTATTTTATGGTTGATGAAAATTTTAAAGTTATAAGTCTTGCAGAATTAGAAAAAGATGATTTCATTCTCAGAGCATCTAAGAAAAACCTAAATGACATCTTAAAAACCAAAATGTAAGTGTTTTACTAGAACTTAAAGAATTAATGGAATTATAAAATAAAGAAACGTTTTAGATATCTACAACTACTAAAGAAAAAGTGATTAAATGCGAAATATAAAAGTCGTTTTGCGAGACAAAATACAAGGTTCTTCACTAGTTTCTATCGTTTCTCATCTTTATTTCTTTTTCTTTACCTTCATTAGATGGATGATAGAAGACTTTGTCTTGAGCTCCATCAGGTAAGTATTGTTGAGCTACCCAATGACCTTCATAGTCATGTGGATATAGATATCCTTTTCCATGAGAAAGAATAGAATCTCTTGATGGATCTTTTAAGTGAGAAGGCACTTCGTGCTTATTTTCTTTAACATAAGATAAAGCCTCAAAAAAGCCACCAACACTATTTGACTTATCACAGGTTGCAAGATATAAGGTAGCAAAAGACAAGAAATAATAACCTTCAGGAAAACCCACCATGTCAAAAGCATTCTTTGCAGACATCACTATATTTATTGCTTCAGGAGAGGCTAAGCCTATATCTTCTGCCGAAAGAATTAAAAGTCGTCTAAAAATAAAATTAGGGTCTTCGCCTCCTTCACACATTAATGCAAGATAATAAAGAGCTGCGTTAGCATCTCCTCCACGAACAGATTTTATGAATGCACTAATCACGTCATAGTGATAGTCACCTTTTTTGTCATACGAAATATGCTTTGTTTGAATTGCATTTTCTAATGCTTTTAGGCTTACTTTTATCACTTCTCCATCTTTCATCGGCCACGAAGGAGATGAAGTTTCAACACAAAATTCAAGAGTATTTAATAAAATTCTCGCATCTCCACCTGACGAAGCAATTAGTTTTTCAGTTACTTCATCTTCTAGAACTATATTAAATTTGCCATAACCTCTTTTTTCGTCTGTAAAAACTAAAGATAAAATCTTTTTCAAATCTACATCAGTTAATAGTTTTAACTCAAAAACACGACTTCGGCTCAATAAAGCTTGGTTCACTTCAAAAAAAGGATTTTGTGTTGTAGCACCTATCAAAATAATAGTTCCATTTTCCACATAAGGTAAAAGTGCATCTTGCTGAGCCTTATTCCATCTATGCACTTCATCAACAAAAAGAATAGTCCTTTTATTTTGTACTTTTCTTATAGTTATTGCTTTTTGAATCTCATCTCTAATTTGCTGCACTCCTGAAAGCACAGCATTCAAACTTGAAAAACTTGCCTTTGTATGCTTAGAAATCAAATAAGCTAGTGTTGTTTTGCCAGTTCCTGGTGGACCATATAATATAATGGAAGAAATCAGATCTCGCTCAATAGCTCTCCTTAAAATACTCCCCTCCCCTACAATCTCCTCTTGTCCCACATACTCTGAAAGTGTTTGTGGTCTCATGCGATATGCCAATGGTTCTTTTTTAGAAGTAAATGAATCAATCTTGAAAGTATCAATCTTTGAACTAGACTCAAGGAGTACATCATCAAATAATGAGTCAGTCATTTTTATTCCCTATTCCACTCAAGTTGACCGGGATTATAAAATCCCCAAAGTCCTGTGTATTTTGGATCTCCCCCACCAATTCCTGCATAGATAATATACCCATCTGATGTAGTAATTAATGCAATAGGACGAGTGAGCCATTTCCCAACACTATTATTATATTGATTGTAACAAGAAGGAGGCGTTGTTGATGAAGCATTACCCGGAGAGATAACTTTAGCACCTGTCAAGGAAGTTCCTGCTACTTCTATTTCTTTATATCCTTGAGAACCACCAATAAGAACTAGAGATTTCTCCTTTGAATATGTCATACACCAGACTGATAAAACTTGATGCTTTATACTTGTAAGATTAGAACCATCATAATGAAACAATGTTGAATTAGTTAAAATAAAAACACTATTTGGAGTTGTTCCTTCACAGACATCTCTTATGTTTTGAACATCACTTAAAGCAATTTTAGCACATGTAGTAGATGAATAAATAGAAGCTTTATCAGCAAAATAAGCTCCACCACCACCTTTTAAGCCTTCAGTTAATTTAACTGCCTCTCCCCCATTCAAGATTTTATTAAAGCTATTTCCAGTGAGTTTAAACACTTCATTATTTTCATTAACACCTATAATTGAGTTTCCAGAAACTATTTGAACAATCTCTTCAGGACTATTGAGTTTTTGCCACTCATCATTATCATAGACATATACTCCAAAACTTAAAAACGTTGCATATAATTTTGCACCATCACTTGCAATAGATGTACACATTCCCCCCGGCAATGAAATACTAGTCCATTCGCCCCTATCTCCAACTTCTTTAACGAATACATTCTTAGGATTTGCAGAATATACTTTGTTTCCTATTCTTATAATACCTAAAACCAAACCCTGAATCGATTGCTTTTTTAGTTTCACTTCTTCCTCTATTGCAGCAAAAATAGGCTCATTCTTGCAAGAAAAATTAATAAGAGAAAACACAATAAAAATTAGAAAATATTTATATATTTTATTTTTCATAAATTAGCCTCGATTAAAAATGATATCTTGCTGCAAAACTTATACCCAATATGTTACCTGTCCTATTGTTATCTCTGTTTTTGTACCATTGAGGCACACAACACCAAGAAAGAGTTGCTCCAAAAGACCAATCTGGAGAATACTGATAGTAAAAACCTGCCTCTGGTCTAAAAATCAAACTAAAATATTTTGTTGAGTTATATGTTTGAAAATCTCCGCCAATCCCCATTCCCAAAGGAAAACGCCATTTACCAACAGCAAATGTATACATCATATCAAACGTAAAAGGAACAGCAAAATAAAGATTTGTTCCAAGTGTTAAATAAAAATCAAAACTCAAACTCACTCCTAGAGAAAATCCATTAGTTAAAAAATAGGCAAAACCAAAATAAAAACTTCCTCCAGGATATATCTTAGTAGGTATTGCAAAGCGTTTATTAGACGTATTAAATAGTGGGGAATTCAAACTAACACCCATTTTTATATACTTATCATCCTTTCTTATAGGCTGATACACTTGAACAGTATTAATAGAGGGTGAAACACCTTCTTCCTCATTTTCTTGGGCATATATGCTGGCAAAAATTATTAAAAATATTAAAACAACAAATAGTTTTTTCATATTTGTTAGACTCCTAAAACTCACAAGGCAATGTACATATACTAATATATAATGTATAATCGCAACAATAGCCATATAGTTACCATATAAAGATAGGCTTTCTTAATGGAGGAAAAAATGAGTGCAAAAATAATTGATGGTTTTGCAATAGCAAATGAAGTGAGAAGTGACGTTGCAAAGGAAGTTGCTATTTTGAAAGACAAAGGAATTACACCAACACTTGCTGTTGTGTTAGTTGGAGAAAATCCTGCATCTGTTTCTTATGTTACAGGAAAGACTAAAGCATTGCACGAAGCAGGTATGAAAGATGACACACACAAACTTCCAGAAAATACAACGGAAGAAGAATTGTTAAATCTAATCAAAAAACTAAATGTAAATCCTTCTATCAATGGAATTTTAGTGCAATTACCATTGCCAAAACAAATTAACGCTGACAAAGTAATTGCAACAATAAATCCCAAAAAGGATGTTGATGGATTTCATCCAGAAAATATAGGTCGTATGTTTTTAGGAGAAGAAACATTTATTCCCTGTACACCTTATGGAGTCATTCATCTTTTACAACATGAGGGAATTAAAACAAAAGGAGCAAATGTTGTGATTGTGGGAAGAAGTAATATTGTCGGAAAACCTCTCTCTCTCTTAATGCTTTCAAAAGATGTAAATGCAACAGTTACAGTTTGCCATAGTGGGACAAAAAACTTAAATGAAATCACAAGGACAGCTGATATTTTGGTGGCAGCTATTGGCTCCCCTCAATTTATAAAAAAAGAAGGAATAAAAGAAGGAGCTGTAGTTATTGATGTTGGTGTTAATCGCGTAGATGATAAAAGCAAAAAATCTGGTTTTAGGCTTGTCGGAGATGTTGATTTTGAAGGTGCATCCGAGATTGCAAGCTATATCACTCCTGTTCCAAAGGGAGTAGGACCTATGACTATTGCCATGCTTATCAAAAACACGCTACTTGCTGCAAAAAGACAGAATGGAATTAAATAATGAGTGAAGAAATCTTAAAAGACGTGCAAGCTACACCTGATGATAGAGAGATTGCACTAAAAAAGGTTGGAATAAAAAAATTACACTATCCCATTACTGTGATGGATAAAGAAAATGGCTTACAAAACACTGTGGCTAGTGTTTCTTTGTTTGTCAACTTGCCTCATCATTTTAAGGGAACTCACATGAGTCGCTTTGTTGAAGTGTTTAATAAATATTCAACCAATGTTTCAATGAAAGAATTTATGAATATGCTGGATAAAATGCGAGAACACCTTGACGCAAAATGTTCTTATGGAAAAATTAGTTTTCCGTATTTTATCAAAAAACTTTCTCCTGTAACAAAACAACCAGGTTTCATTATGTATAAATGTGCTTTTTCAGGCTCTGCAACAAAAGAAAAGAGTAAGTTTCATGTTGTCGCTGAAGCTCCAATACAAACTGTTTGTCCATGTTCCAAAGAAATTAGTAGATATGGTGCTCATAACCAAAGAGGAAGAGTGAAAACTCGCATGGAAATAGGTTCTTTTTTTTGGCTTGAAGACTTAATTGCATTGATGGAAGAAGCTGCCTCTAGTCCATTATATTCACTTCTTAAAAGACCAGATGAAAAATATGTAACTGAATACTCATATCAGAATCCAAAGTTTGTGGAAGATGTGGTGCGTGATGTTTGTATAAGACTTCCCAGACTTGGTAACTTTCCTCATTGCATTGTTGAAGCAGAAAACTACGAAAGTATTCACTCTCACAATGCCTTTGCTTCAAGCGAAGGATATTGTAAAGATGGAAAGTTTTTGCAAGACGTGAGTCTTCATCTATAAAAATAAACGAGGCAAAATAAATTTGCCTCGTTCTTAGTTTTTTAAGTTTTATTTGAATACATAAACTCAACATTACACAAGTGGTTTTTGTATAAAAAGTTTTGAGATTTAATCAATACTTATTTAAGAAAGTAATGTTCGTATTTCTAAAGGGCTTAATTCCCTACTATCTCCTTCCATCAAATTCCCAAGCCTCACATTTCCAATTCTAACACGTGTTAGTGTTTTTATTTTTATCTCAAAAAACTTTAGCACATTCCTTATTTCTCTATTCTTTCCTTCAATCAAGACAATTCTCAATTTGCATTTTCCTAGTCTTGAAACATCCTTTGCCTTATAAAAAACACCGTCTATTCTAATTCCCTTCATAAAAGCTTCTAAAACATCATTATTAAAAGGAAAAATTGTTTCAACAACATATTCTTTTTCAATTTGAGAGGACGGATGTTCTAAATACGCACAAGCTTCACCATCGTTTGTAAAAAGGAGAGCACCACTACTCATCATATCAAGACGCCCAACATTATAAAGACGTTCTTTATAATTATTTTTTATGAGTGAATAAGCCTCAAGGCGCCCCTTTTCATCTGAACTACTACAGACATAACCTGCAGGTTTATTCAATAAAACATACCTTTTTTCATTTTCAAGCTTAATAGGTTTTCCATCTAAACAAACTTCATCGTTCAATTTTACCTTTGTTCCAAGCCTATCAACTTTGCTTCCATTTACACTCACTCTTCCTGAAAGAATAATAGATTCACAAGCTCTTCTTGATGCAACTCCACAATGAGAAAGATAAACCTGTAATCTAATTTCTTCTTTCTTTTCTATATTATCTTGCAAGCTCAAACCTTTCCTTTTCCTCATCTGATAATTTTGGTAAATCTGAAATACTATTAAGATTAAAAACTTTCAAAAACTCTTTTGTAGTTCCATACATTGTAGGTTTTCCAGGCACATCTTTTTTTCCAACTTCTTTTATTAACTCCTTCTCCAATAAAAGGCGAATCATGTTGTCAGCCGAAACTCCTCGAATTGCCTCTATATCAACTCTTGTTACAGGTTGTGAATACGCAATTATAGAAAGGGTTTCCATAGCCGCTTTTGAAAGTTTTGCTTCATTTTTTTTCCCATATCTCGTTCTAAGTTGCCCCCAAAGCTCTTTTTTAGGAAGAATCAAATAGCCACCTGCCTGCATTGAAATATCAATTCCACTACTTTCCTTTGAATATTCTTCTTGTAATTTTTTCAAAACTTCTTCGACAATCTCATTAGAGAGACCTGAAGTTTCAGAAATAGATTCAAGCGTTATAGGCTCTCCTTCAAGATATAAAATAGCTTCAATTAATGCCATTTCTTTTGTGAAACTATAGTCCTCACAAGACATTACACCTACTCCCATTTCTTTATTTTGATATCACCAAACATTCTATTTTGCCAAATACTAGCAATTTTAAACTTAACAGCCTCTAATAATGCCATAAAAGCACAAACTATATCAAGCAAATTACCATGTCTTATAATCAAATCAGTAAACATACATTCCCCTTTCTCTTCCAAAAACTCATTCATAAGAGTAATTTTTTCGTTTACTGAAATCTCTTCATAAAACGTCAATATTCTTTCTTTATTATAAGAAGAAATAAGATTTGAAAATGTTTTAAGTAAATCCCAAGTATTCACGCGTTCCCACATCTGACCATCTTCAAAAGGCAAAGATACTTGCATTTTTTTTCGCTCAAAAAACCATTCTGTCTCTTCTTCTTTTTCTTCCATTAAGGATGTCAGTTTTTTATATTTTTGATATTCAATCAATTTTTCTACAAGTTCATGTCTTGGATCTTCTATTTCTTCACCTTCTATATCTTCTTCATTAATTGGAAGAAGCATTCGGCTTTTTATATAAATTAAATCTGCTGCCATTGCATAAAAATCTACAAGATTATCAAGATCAGGAGAAATAACATAATCCAAATATTCCAAAAACTGCTCTGTTATTTCTGAAATTGGAATATCATATATATTAACCTCATTTTTATTAATTAAGTGTAATAAAAGCTCCAAAGGTCCTTCAAACGTTGGTAAAGAAAAATCATTTTTTACTTTTTTTTCATGGTTCAATAAATCCTCAGCCATATTGCCCTCCCGATTATATTAAATATTTAAAAGATTTTATTAACCCTTTGATCTTTCAAAAGAGGAAGAATCGTTTTGTATGAAATAGAAGCTTTTTCAAAATCAGGAAAAAGTTCTAGAAGAGGAATAAGTACAAAAGCCCTTTTTTTAATTTGTGGATGTGGAACTATAAGATTTGGCAAATCAACAGAAAAATCACCAAAAAACAAAATATCAATATCAAGAGTTCTAGGACCTTTTGCAATTTCTCTTTCTCTATTTCTACCGTTAACAGTCTCTATTTTTTGTATCTCTTCTAAAAGAGAAAGAGGAGAACCTTCATACTCTCCTTCAACCACCATATTAAAGAAATCATCCTGCTCTAAATAATCCTGAGGACTTGTTTGATAGATTGAAGAACATCTCATATTTTTCAACAATTTTTCCAATGCAACACAAGCAGAATTGAGATACTCTTTTTTATTTCCCTTATTT
The DNA here is from genome assembly GCA_963543085.1 of uncultured Treponema sp. Taxonomy (GTDB): domain Bacteria; phylum Spirochaetota; class Spirochaetia; order Treponematales; family Treponemataceae; genus Treponema_B. Next base: position 31,649 of record CAUUAF010000003.1, read on the forward strand.
GAACCAAGTCCTAAAATAACACGTTCCACACCTATTCTATTGCCTCAATTTCAATTTGCTCAACATCTCCATTATTCATATTTGCTTCCATTTCTTCTTCCGCTTTTGTTTCCATCTTATTAACGTAGCTAGTTCCTAGTTTTTTCAAAACTTTCTCGTAATCCATCTTTGCCAATTTATAAAACTCAGGAGGAAGCTTCATACCTCCTTTTGTTTCATACTGTTCAATCACTCTTTTAAGTAAACTATATGCTTCTTTCCATTTTCTTTGCTTTGTTAGAATATGCGCAATTTCATACTCTGCTTCAACCCTAATTGCAGTGGAATCACCAAAACGCTTTAGAATAATCTCATACCACTTTTTAGCACCTCTATAATTATTTATCTCAAATGCCTCCTGAGCCTTTTGAGTTAAATCTATAACTTCAGTATCTAAAGGTACTCTATCTTCTTTAGGGATGCTAGCACACGAAAATAGAAAAAGAACTAAAAATAATAATAAATAATGCTTCATAAGCACTCCCTAATCTCTTATTATTGTAATTTCAACACGTCGATTCTTAGCTCTATTCTCGCTAGTATCACTCGGAGCAATAGGTCTTGTGCTTCCATAACCTGCTGTTTGTATGCGAGTTGCATCAATCCCACGTTTAACCAATTCTTCTGCAATACGTTCTGCTCTTTTTATTGAAAGTTCTAGTTGATCATCAGGTCTATTTAAATCTGCAGTGTGCCCTTCAATTAAAAAATGTGCATCTCCTGCAACTTTTAACAAAGCCTCAACAATCACATCAAGTCGTCCAGTCTCTTCAGGCAAAATATCTGCTTCATCTGCAACAAATTTTATATCATACATCGTAAATTTTATTATATTCTTTCTCTTACTAGGTTCTATTCCTTTTGCTTTGCTATCATCAATCACTTTCTCAATTTCATGATATGCAAAATAAAAATTTTCATCAGGAGCATCTGAAGAAGACACAACTTTCAATAACTCTTTATTGCAAAGAATTACTACCCTTCCTTCTTGTAAAAGACGCAAATTCTCTTTTCTTGACAATAATTTTGCACTATCTTGCACAGATATTATTGGATCTGTTCTATTTTGCCCAAAGATACCACGAGCAATGATTCTTAAAGGTTCTACTCCAATAACATCTGAATATGAAGACTCATCAAGAGTGTCAGAATAAACTACTATATTTCGTTTCATAAGAGTTTCAGGAGACACCATGTTCTTTTCATAAAGCATGTCCATGTTTGTATCCCATATTTTTGGGAAAATACAAGGGACGAGCTCATCATCAACATATTCTCCATGTATTGGTAATTTTCCTCTAGCATCTATCAAAATTCCTGTGTAAGATTTACCAACACTTGAAATTGCTTTTACAGATGGTAAACGGGGAATCTCATGTTTCACAAAAAACTTTGCAATGTCATTAGTCGAAACATTATGGAAAAGGATTACTGAACGTAAATCTTGACCAAATATAGGAGATTTCTCCTTTCCTGAATCTATAATTACATTTAGATCACCTAAATCAATTTCTCCAAGTGCAAGATAGTCTCCAAGCCTATGAGAGGAATCCATTACGATTGAAAGATAAGCGTTCTTCAAAAGAGATGGCATATACCTTTTAATCAACTGATAGGAAGTAGACTTTGCAGAAGGCAATGACAAGCCCATTCCATCCACATCCAATGTAATCCTAGAATCAACTCTGCCTTCAGCCCAGTCACAAATAGAATCAGAATTGCAATGAGCCTCATCAGCATACGAAGCAAATATAACCAATAAAAAGAAAATAAAAAAGTAATGTTTCATAGTTCACCAACAGCAACCCCACATCTGTTATCGGTCATAAACAAAGGTAAGGCAACCAAATAATTCAAGAAAATGCAAGACTCAAAAATTACTATCCTAGCCTTTTGCTGGAACCTTTAGTACTTTCCCCAGAGCAAGTACATCGTCAAGACGCATACCGTTACCCCTAGCAAGAACTTCAACCCTGATGTTATACATATTAGCAATAGACCAAAGAGAATCACCTTTTTTAACTACATAACGTCCAGTAAAGCTGGGAATATGTTGAGTTCCAGTGCTAGAAGACACCTGTATAGGGGCATATTGCTCAACCTTCTTAATCGCTGGGATAACAACCTCTTGCCCAATTCTCAACGAATTAGAGTTCTTTATACTAGTGTTATATTTTAGAATTGTCCTAACAGAAACTCCATAATGATTTGCTAGAGATGAAAGATTGTCACCAGAACGGATCTTATATTTATAATATTTAAGCAAGAGTTTCTTTTGCGAAAGAAGAGACTGACAAGCCTCTCGTTGCTTTGAAGGTACCCTCAATGTATATTTAGCATTAGGCGGAGTAATATTAAACTTCAACGAAGGATTGAGCGAAGAAAGCTCTGAAGGAGAAACTCCTAACTCATGAGCAAGCAAAGATAGATCTATAGATTGCTTTATTTCAATAATATCAGTTTCATCAAGAGCCTCACTCTCTCCCCAATCAATCCCGTGTTCCTCACTATTGCTTAAAATATCTGAAACAGCTAAAAACTTGGGAACATAAAGACGTGTTTCTTTTGCTAAAAAACCATTATCTGCTAAATACCAGTAATCTTTTTTTCCTGCTTTCTTAATTGCCTTATTCAAAGAACCAACACCACAATTATAAGCAGCTAAAGCCAAACACCAATCCTCATAATACTTAAAATTCCATTTCAATTTCTTCAAGGCTGCGATACTTGCCTTCCATGGATCTTGCCTTTCGTCAATCCAATCATCAATACGAATATTATAGCCTGAAACACTATTTCGCATAAATTGCCAAATACCTACAGCCCCCGCCTTTGAAACAGCCTTAGAATGAAAACCAGATTCTATAACAGGCAAAAACAAAAGCTCTCTAGGTAATTCTTCCTTACGCAATTGTTCTTCTATAAATTGCCTATAAGGAACAGAACGCTTCATAGTAGCTTCCAAATATCTCTTTCCTTTTTCTGTTGTGTAATGATCTTTAAAATGCTTAACCACTTTGTGCTCATTAAACTCCAACATAAAACCTCGTATTGAAGAATTTGTGAATATATGGGCAACCTTTAAACGATCATCAGTTGCAAGTCTACAACTCTCAACTCTTGCATACAAATTAAAGAGAAAAAGCTGAATAAAAATAATAGCAATTAATTTATGAAAAAAAGCCTTCACTACAATTTCTCCCCATAGTATATTCCTGCCCATTCCCATCTCCCATGTATTGAAGGATCGGCAGGAAAATTGATCTTTCTTAGATAAAAGTACCATG
>CAUUAF010000004.1:0-31874 GCA_963543085.1 uncultured Treponema sp.
TCTTTACGCTATCCAGCAAAGTCACAAAAGCATTTGCATATCATAAATTGATTTTTGCAAATGCTTAAAAGTGCCTCCAAAGTTTTATTCCCATGCAAAAGCAGAAGTTGATGGTAGAGTAGTAGCAAGCTCTCCATCTGTGTAATGCTTAATTTTCAAGTTAAATCTAATCGCTGTCTTCTTAGTTTCTGTCTCATTTAATTTACTATTTTCTGTGTTAAGGAAGTAAACAAAGTCATAGTTATCACCTTGTTGCTTACCATTATTGTCTCCTCCTTTAATTAGGAATCCGTGATATCCATCAGAGGCTATAACAATCTTTTTTGGCAAAACGCCAATAATATGACAAGGAGCAAATTTTGCAACAGGATTAGCTTTAAGGCTTTCAGATGTGGCTACAGGTGTAGCACTTCCTTCAAATGCATCCGTCTTACCCATCTTCCATAAGGTTCCAGAAACTATTGTATTTTTAAAGACAGGATCTTTAAGATTATCTTCAGTAGGGAATCCTTTTCCTCCAACTTCTTTATACGAAAGTGCATACAAAACACCATTATAAGCATACATATCGGTAATACTTTCTACTGTATATTGATCCCACTGAGCATTGTCATCATTCAAGCCACTACCAACAGTGTAGTCATCAAACATATTTGTAGGCACTCTCTCCCAAGGTGAAGTTATGGTATTATTTTCATCCATTGTGCCTCCTTTGCCAACTATGTCCACACGTTTAACAGGAGATTCATAGATAGGGTTGTCATGAGGATATTTTCTCATTTCTACATTATAATTTTTATAATATTTATTATTTACTCCTGCAGGATATTCCAACTCTTTTAGAGCAATAAAAACACCATCTTTATTTGCTGCCATAGCCATAAATTGCCTTTCAACAGGAAGTGGATTAGGATATGAAGTACTTGCAACAGGAGTATACTCTGAACTTACATCTAGCCACGCACTACCAATGCCATCATTAAATTTTCCATCAACAAAACTATGTTTTTTGATAGCGATCTGTGTGGGAGCATCAAACATCCTATAATACAGCACGCCTGAATCAGGATTATCTGCATACACAGCCATGACAAAATCACTAAATTCAAAGCTGGGACTACTAACTTCAAATTTTGCTTCCCAATTATCAAAACTTGAATCTTTTATTTTATCATTCAATTCTTTAAAATTATACTTACCTTCTTCAGTCAACCTAAAGCGCACAACATAATAATCTCCACCTTTTTTGATTAACACATATAGATTCCCAAATTGATCATAACAAAATTTATTACAAACATCGTAATTACTAACATCACCTTCAATAGAGGCTGTTGCAGGCTCTAATTCTGATGGTATGGTAGTTTCAGAAACTGCAAAGTATTTTGCTTTGTTAGAAGTACTACCACTGTTGCTCCATAGCATAATATCATTTGTGCCTTGCCAAACATGTTTCTCTACATACCAAGTTGCAGCGTCTTTAGAAGGAAGATCATACACTTTTGCTAAAGCAACATCTTCATATTTAAGCGAGAAATATTTATTTACATTTGCTTCAATTCTACCATCATAGTCTACTATTGTATCGTCAATAGGAAACTTAAGCCCCCCTCTCTCGTCAAAGCCTATAGGCTTAATATTTTGAGAGTCTGACTTAAGTCCAAAAATTGGTTCGTTAGTTTTTCTTTTCTTACTAAAATCGTCCTTTTCCACGGCTAAAGCAAAAACTTTATCTTCAGAATCTGAATACAAGAAATATAAAATACCTTTATACACTGAAAGACCTAAAACTCTAGTAGAACTAAGCTCCGTTGGTAAATTAAATTCAGTTGCACTGTCTTCTAATTTATTCCCTTCCATTATGCCTATGTTTTCTATCTTTGCAACGCCTAAGGGGTTAACATTATACGCCCAAACCCTTCCATCATAAATAGCCATAGCTTCTGGTTTGAACGTATAATTGCCTCTAGTTATCTTCTTCCATTCATTTCCATCACGCCTATATAAATTCCTATCAGTATTCTTAGCAATATAGTAGAAGCCTTTTCTTTTAATGTCGTAGTATAATGAAGTTATATGTTCGGTACCATTATTTACATCATCATTCAACTTAAGCATACTACGTTCATACACAATGCCACTTTGAGTTTTATAAGGAGTATATTTCTCTAATTTATCTGGGTTTCCAGTATTTTGGTGTAACAAATAAAAACTACCCGATGAGTCTATAGCATAAATTAGTTCACTGTTTGGGTTTTCCATTCTTAGTATTTGGCTGTTGTTATCAAAATTAAAGAACTTGTTTCCATCATAGAGCTTTATTTCTGCTACTCTATTAGTACCCTCTATTTTGTAGCTAAAAAACACTGTTGGATTTGTTTTTTCAATTGCTTTGGTTTCAGGTAGCCACGTCTCAGTACTAGGCTTTTCAATTGAGATCGTTTCATTCTTTAAGTTAAAGTGTACTAGTCTATTTTTATTTTCTAGCACTTGGACAGTTCCTACCTCATATTCACGCACCGTACCATCGTCTGCAATATACAAAACATCTTCGTTAAAGCCTACAAAGCCCAGAGGTCCATAAAATTCCTTCGTCTCATCCTCTGCTTTTACATTGATAATATTATGGTCATCAGCTTTATATTTATCCTTAGCTATAAAACGTTTAACATCTTTAATAGTAACAAACCGACCTTCAATAGTATATTCACATTTTAGAATTCCACCCGTTGAAACAACGTAACCTGAACCATCAGCGTTTCTATATAAAAGATAGATGTTTTTATCATTCATAAATGAGTCAACAAAATGTTCTGTTTTAACAGGTTTAAATTCATTACCTTCCACATGCATGTCTAATAAATCTTCATTTATCGTTTCTTCTCCTATTTTTAAGACAGGCGTCGCATCATCATTATATTTATATAACCTAATCTTATAACCTGAATCCCATTCAACAGTAGAAAAAACACCGTTATAAACGCTTATCGCAAAAACATCTTTCATAGGAACTGTTGGAGTTATACTCTTTAATGTGCCTGGCTTCCCTTCTTGCACTAATAATAGCTCTGTTTGGGCTGTCATTGTATTTCTATAAGAAGCAAAAACAAGCCCTGTTTTTTGATCTGAGATAATAACCAAATTAGTTTTTGGTCTAGCACCTGACTCTTCATAAGCAAATGAAACATCTTCTATTCCATCACTTGTGTAGCGTTTTATAGACATCTTTGTGTCAGTTTCATCTTTTCCTTTATAGAACACATAAATTCTACCTTTATTATCTCTACAAAAAGAAGGAGCCTTTGTGACATACTCACTAGCTGAAACTTCAACATCCTTGTCGCCTTCCTTGAAAAAAGGCTCTTCATCAAAAAAACCTAGACTAAATCTTTGAACAACATTACTGGCAATAGTTTCATCTCTATATAATCTAAACTTTAGAGGTTCTAGTGCTGCAACTGCTTTCTTTAATTTGAGATTCAAAGAATTAGTTCCACTTACCACAGTAAGCTCAGTATTTCCTTTCCATTTTCCACCCTTTGTATTAACTATGGCAGTAAACTTTATTTTAGTTCCAACAAGAAATCTTCCCTTGTATTGCTTTCTCTCTGACTCTCCAAACTCTTTTATTTCAGGACGTTGATTATTAACTTCTATAATAATTTTTATCTTAGAACTCGCAAGATCAGGCAAGCCTGTCGACGAGTTAATATCTCTCAAATTAGAGTTCCCTGTCAAATCAAAAACAACTGTTCCATACTCATCCTGTATTTGTTCAAAATTGCTCTGTTTACAAGAGATAAATGCTATAAAAACCATACTAAGCATAATGGCTAGTTTTTTCATATTCTTTTCTCCTTAAAAAGTTTAAGAACTTTCTCCTTCGAACCTTCCATTACTATTACAACTACTATAACCTGCAACAAGATACAACACAAAACCTTAAAAAACAAGGTAAAAGAAAAATAATAATTTTCTATGTGTTTATATTGCAAAAAATTATTTTTTTTCATACAGTCCTAAAAACAAATTACAACAAAATTGGAGCATACTATGCTACAATGTGATTACAACCAAAAAATCTTATTTTTATCATCAAAATTAAATGCCCCTGTAGAACATCTTTTAATTAAAAATTCATTAAATGCTTTTTCACAAAGTTACCGTGAGTACATTAGTTAATGTTATGATAGTACATTAGCTAGTGTTATAGCAGTACATTAGCTAATGTACTGCCCCCAAACCGATCGACTTAGGGATCGCAAATCGATCGATTTCACATCCCCAAATCGAGCGGTATCGTTATGCTAAGTCGAGCGATTTCGCTATGCGAAGTTGTTGATTTTCTCCAAGCCAATATGCAACATTCAACTAAGCCTAAATAATAAGCATTGTCTTTTATTGTTAGTTTATCTTTAATTATTTTTATAAATGCTTTATACTAGCAAGTATCAATTTTGTTTATAAATTTGTTGGGAGGAAAAATGGAAAAAGATATTTCCATATATGTTATAGGAGCGGGCTTTGCAGGAACTATGATTGCTCGTGAAATTACCAAAAAAGGAATATTTGGTAAGGTATTGGCTTTTTTGGATGATGATGAAAAAAAAATAGGAACCAAAATTGATGGTATTCCTGTTTTAGGTTCTATAGAAGAGGGGGTAAAGTTAATCAGAATAAATGCAGAAGATGAAGCATTAATTGCAATTCCTACAATTAATTCTGAAAGATTACACCAGATATATGTTGCCTTGAAGGAAGCAGGTTTTTCAAAAATAAAACTACTACCTGCTCTTTCTCAAATAGTTGATGGCTCTGCACACTTAGTTCAAGCTAGAGATATTGACCCTCAAGATCTTCTAACACGCACTCCTATAAAAATACCTTTAAAAAGTAGTTTGGCATATCTTGCTGGAAAACGTGTTTTAATTACTGGTGCTGGAGGCTCCATCGGTAGTGAAATATCCAGACAATTACTTTCTGGAGGAGCTAGTAGACTATATCTATTTGGTCATGGAGAAAACTCTATATATCAAATACACAAGGAACTTCTTCAGTTGCAAGAAGGTGGAGTTGGTGAGAATGCTATAATTGTTCCTGTGATAGGAGAACTCAAGGATAGGCACTACATGCAATACATAATGAAAAAATTAAATTGTGATGTAGTATTTCATGTTGCAGCATATAAACATGTTCCAATGATGGAAGATAATCCTGTGGCTGCTATCGAAAACAATGTTTTTGGAACAAAAAACTTGCTTGATGCCTGTCTTGAATGCAATGTTAAACGCTTTGTTTTAATTTCAACTGACAAAGCAGTTTCTCCAATTTCTGTTTATGGTTTTTCCAAAATGTTAAACGAGAAAATGGTATTGGACTATGCAAGAAAAGCAAATTCTTCATCCTCATATATGTTTGTGAGATTTGGAAATGTTTTAGGTTCTCGTGGCTCTATTTTTCCACTTTTTGTTAGTCAGATTGAAAAAGGTGGCCCTGTTACAATCACAGACTTAAAAATGATTCGATACTTTATGACAATTCCTGAAGCTTGTTCTCTTGTTTTGCAAACAGGTGGGGTTGGAACTAATGGTGCTTCTTATCTTCTTGATATGGGAGAACCTGTGAATATCTATGAAACTGCAAAACAATTAATTCGCTACATGGGTTATATTCCTGAAGTTGATATTCCAATTCAAATTATAGGAAAAAGGAAAGGAGAAAGACTAGAAGAATACTTGTATTCAAAGGAAGAAGAAATAACTCCAACTGAATATCCTAAAATATTAAAACTTCAAGACAAGGGAAAGCCTTTCCCTCTTGAAAATGTTTTAAATGAGCTACAGCCCTATTGTATTTATGATGAATCTAAAAAGGACTTATACCGTAATAGAGAAAAGATGATAAATTATATAAAGGAAGAATTTTTAAGCAAAGAATAGAGAGGAATATTATGAATAGATTTGTCCCATTTTTTAAGCCTTCATTTTCTAAAGCAGAAGAAGAGGCCGTTTTGAGAGTGTTGCATTCTGGTTGGCTCACTACAGGATGTGAAACATTAGCTTTTGAAAAAGAGTTTGCAGAGTTTTTAGGTGTAAAACATGCTCTATCCTGCAATTCTGCTTCATCAGGTTTAATTCTTGCTATGGAAGCTTTAGGTGTAAGGCCCGGAAAAAAGATATTAACAAGCCCATATACATTTATTTCCACAGCAACTAGTGCAATTCATTTAGGTGGTGAAGTTTCTTACATAGATATTGAAAAAGATTCATACAGCATGGACGCTAACCTAATTGAAGATAAATTAAAAAAAGATAAAGACATTGCTTGCATCGTTCCAATTCACATTGCAGGAAATGTTTGCAATATGAAAGATATTTGTGAAGTCGCAAAAAAATATAATGTCTTTGTGATAGAAGATTCTGCTCATTCTTTTCCTGCAAAAACAAGATTAGGTTATGCTGGTACGTTGGGAGATGCTGGGGTCTTTTCCTTTTACGCAACTAAAACAATAACAACTGGTGAAGGTGGCATGATATGCATAAAAGATGCAGACGTTGCAAAAAGAATTACAACAATGAGATCACATGGAATGGATCGCTCAGCTTGGGATAGATATACATCAGAAAAAGCTTCATATGTATATGATATAATTGATGCAGGTTGGAAGTTTAATCTTCCTGATATTCTTTCTGCAATAGGAAGAGAACAATTAAAAAAAGCAAATGATTTTTGTGAAAAGAGAAAGAAAATAGCAGAAAGGTTTAATAAAGAATTCTCTAATTATGATTGTTTCAAAATTCCACCAGATGGAGATGGAAATGCATGGCATTTATATCTTTTAAGAATAAATGAAGATATGCTAAAAATCACTAGAGATGAATTCATTAAAAAATTGCAACAAGAAGGCTTAGGAATTTCTGTTCATTTTATTCCACATTTTGAATTCACTTTCATAAAAAATCGTTATGGAATTAGTAGCAAAGATTTTCCTGAAAGCTATCAAAAATATAAGGAAACCATTAGCTTACCATTCTATCCAGATATGCAAAGCGAAGACATAGAATTTGTACTTGAAAAAGTGATAAAAATAGCAAAAGAGAATAAGGCATAAAAGTATGGAATTTGTATCAGATGTTGAACTTCAAAATCAATATTATGCAGCTTCAGTTAGGGCAAAGCATATTGGCAAAATAATAGATATTGAAGTTCCTACTTTGCCTGAAGATGTTTTTTTTATTAGTGCTAAAGACATAAAAGGCAGGAACACAATAGAGCTTTTTGATAGGTCAATGCCTATCTTTGCAAATGACACTATTGAGTATGAAGGGCAAACAGTAGGCTTAATCGTAGGTAGTGACGAAAAAGAGGCAAGAAGAATTGCAAGTGAAATAAATGTCTTAGTTGAAGGTAATGAACACCCCATTGAACTCAAACTAACATCTGAAACAATTGAAGAAATAGAGGAAAAATATTCATCCCGAATTATTAGCAAATTAAGCAAAGAAGAAAAAGATGTAAGCGAACATTTTAAGGAAGAAAAAGATGTTGTTACCTCTTTTCTGCACATAGATGCACGTTCTCATTATCATGCAGAACCGATCTGCATTAAGGCAAGAGCAAAACAAAATTCTATTGATGTATATGTTGCAACCCAATGGGCTTTTCATGTGCAAGAAAGTATATGCCAAGCAATAGGAGAAAAACCTGCAAAGGTGAAAATTATTCCATGTAATGAATCTTACTCACTTAACGGACGTATATGGTATCCTTCACTATTAGCAACTCAAGTAGCCATAGCAACATATGCATTAAAGAAAAATATTGCTCTTAATTTTTCTTTTAGAGAAAGTTTTGTGAATTCAACAGCCTCTCCTATTATAGCAATTAGACATAAAAGTAAAATAGTCTCATCAGAAAAAATAGAACTTGTTAAAAGGAAAAAAATGGAAGCTTTGCCAAATGGAGAAGCAAAAATTGTTATGCAAGAAGAACAAGATTCTGTACATGTTGGTAAGATCTCTGCAATTGACATATTGTGCATAGTTGATGCAGGTGCTTTTAATTTATTACTAGATGAAATTCTTACTCAAATAATTATAACTGCATTAGGTGTTTATGGCATTCCTGCATATAAAGTAAAAGTTATTGCAATAAAAACGAACACTAGATTAACAGATGTGTTTTCTAACTGGGGAGACTATTACACTAACACAGCAATTGAAAAACATATTAGTGATATTGTTGATAAATATAACTTTGACCCAATAGAATTCCGCCTTAATAACATGTTGAAAACTCAAGAGAAAACTATCACTAATTCAATAAAAAAAGAAGAGTTAAAAATGACCAATTTAATTAACGCAGTATGTGAAGTTTCTTCTTTTGCTAGAAAATATAGAGCATATAAAACACTCAACGAAGAGCAAGATAGTTCATATAATAATTATTGCAGAGGAATAGGAATTGCAATAGGTGTTCAATATAATGGTCTTAAACCAATAATTAAACGTGGAGCTAATTATACTGTAGAAATGACGCTCACAACAAACCAAGATTTATTAGTTAAAGCAGAACCTTCGAGCAACACAATGAAAGAGCTATTGAAAAGCAGAATATTAAAAGGAATGAATATAGAAAAGGATAAAATTATATTTGAAAACGTAAAAAACATAAGTTTGAATGATATAGGTCCTTCAATGTCATCGTGCACAACCAGTGTTTTGCCCATTTTGCTGGACAAATGTATTCAAGAAATACAAAAACAACGTTTTAGAGAACCACTACCAATAACAGTTAAGAAAACATATAAGGTGAGTGGTCGAAATGGTTGGGATAATGAAAAACTAGAAGGCACTCCTTTTATATGTGAAACTCCAGGCTGTTGTGTTGTGGAGATGGAACTAGACAAAAGTATATACAGCATAAAAATAAGATCTATTTATATGGCAGTAGAAGTAGGTGATGTGTTTTCAAAAGAATATTTAATTTCTTCTATAACCAGAGGGATTAAAGATACTCTTTCAGGAATATGCGTTGAAAAAATGCCGACTGTTTATAACAGAACTTCTGATTATACAATTATTTCACCAATTGAAATTCCCGATATGGAAGTAATATTACACACATCAAATACTTCACAAGTTAGAGGTGTTGGAAACCTACCATGTAATTTACTTCCTGCAGCATATATGTCGGCATTAAATCAAATTGTCAAATCTGAAAACTTAAGACTATTACCAATTACACAACAAAATCTATTTGATATTTTTGAAATGAGGAATACTAATGGTTATAAGCTTTAAATTAAATGGAGAAGCCACTTTGGTTGATGCTTTACCAAATGCAAGGCTTTCTAATATTTTGAGAGGACAGTTTGGACTAAAAACTGTTAAGATTAGCTCATTTGATGGCCTTAAAGGCAGTGATTGTGTACTTCTTGATAAAACAGTAGTTCCTTCTTCTCTTATTCCACTTTTTAATGTGGAAAACAAAGAAGTAATAACATTAGAATACTTCTCAACTGACAAAAATTATTCAAAAGATTATAAATTGATTATGAAGTGTTTTAAGGAAAATGATGTTTCTCTTTGTGGCTTTTGTGATGCAGGAAAAATATTTGCAGCATACAACCTACTGAAATCTAAGCTTGATGAAGATGATCCAAACTTTGAAACAAAGATTAAACAATGCTATTCAATTTCATTATGTCGTTGCACCATCTTAAAAAACTTACTCAATGCAACAAAAGAACTAATTAGACTCTCAGAAACAACTAAAAGGGCTACAAATTATGGCAGAAAGTAAAGTGTATAAAGCTAAATCAATACAAGAATTGCAACATATAATAAGAACAGTGAAAAATGTAGTTCCTGTTGCAGGTGGCACAATATTTTCTAGTGAAAATGATGAAAATGAAATAAATATAGGGGAAAGTATTGTAGCCTTAAATAGTATTCCTCAACTACATCTAATCCACAAAACAGACCGCTATATAGACTTTGGATCTTGTGTCACATTGGAAGAAATATTGTCACGTGGGAAAAAACATGTTCCATCTATTTTGTATGATGCCTTGGAAAAAACAGCAAACATGGCAATAAGATCTATAGCAACGATAGGTGGCAATCTCGCACTGAAAAACCCATTTGCAGCTAGCTATATTCCACTAATTGCCCTTGACGCACAATGTGAAATATGCACAGAGAAAGAACTATTTTGGATGCCTGTTTCAAAATATGTAATTGATAGTAGGGAGAATAATTCCATAATAACTCGCATAAGAATAAAAGATGATGAGTGGTCATACTATAGATACAAAAAAATCAAAAACGGACAATATATGGACGAAATTCCAATATTCTTATTTTTAACAAAACTACAGAAAAACATATTGCTAGATATCAGGCTTCTATTTGCGGATAAGACTCTAATACGTGAAAAAGGATTTGACAACCTACTGCTTGGACGCACAATTCCCCTCAAAAAAGACGACATTGAATATATACTTTCCCAAGCAAGAACTATATTCAAAAAAGAAAAATTTTCCTCTGCTTTCAACGAACAGTGCTTTTTTAACCTGCTTGAAAAAAGCTTATATAAATTATAAAAAAAGGGGCAATCTTGCCCCTAATAATCTTTCAAAATAAAGAGTTGAATTTAATTACTTCTATTAATAAATTGACGTAGCGATGTTAGGTTGTTGATTAATGCACTTGAGTAAGTAATTAGTTCATCATAATAACCCTCAAGCTCTTCTTTTGAAAGAGATTTAATTTGCCTAAACACAATCTTCACAACTTCGTGAACTTTTTCATGATTGCGTGTTAAATCTCTAAACTCAGGTCTTTCTGTTAATCCCTTATACGTATGAGCTTCGTTTGCAATCCACCTACCTAAATCACAAGCAGTATGATCTGCCAAGTTAGTTCCTTCTGCTACAATTTTTCCATCAATTAATGCTCTAACCATAGTAACCCAATTAAGATGCTTTAAAACAATAATTGCAAATGGAAGATCATGGGTGTTGGAATCAAACTTCTTGCCTGTGGTAGAATCAATGCAATTTGATGCATAATTATGAATTTTAACACTACTTTCTATAATGCTATTCATATTAAATAATGCAGAACTCATAAGGTCTGTAATCTCATGTGCTGTATTCCATGTGCTTTGAATACTAGTATTCCCCTTAGCAACTTCATCAGTTATTCTTTCAACATGATCTGTTACACTATCTGCCATAGACTTCAAATCAGAAACTGCATCAGGCACGCGCATAACAGCTTCATGCACTGTGTCTCCTGTCTCGGCTAAGCCATTCATTTCTGATGAAATTTCAATAAACGTTCCAGTCGTTTCATTAACTGAATTACCAATCCAATCCATTGCCTCTCTAGTTTCGTCAGCAGTACCTCTAGCATTATTTAATGTGTCAACCATATTTTTCAATGTTTTAGATGCATCTGTTGCATTCAGTGCAGTAGCCTCTGAAAGCTTTCGTATTTCTCCTGCAACAACGGCAAAGCCTAATCCAGCTTTTCCTGCATGAGCCGCCTCAATTGCTGCATTCATAGCTAAAAGATTTGTTTGGGCACTAACATCATTAATAGCTGCAATAATATCTTTTACTGCATCAATATTCTCATTCAAGCTATCAATAACTTGTAATAAATCTTTCACCTTATTTGTACCTTTTCCAACAGCTTCAGTTAAATCGGCTGTTATTGATATTCTATCCGAGACAATTTTTGCAACATGGCTCACAGAATTAGTAATTTGTGTAACAGAAACACTTGCATTCTCAGCAGAGCTTTCAAGTGATTCTCTACAAGACCTCATTTTTTCAAGTTGATTTTGTACAGATTCAAGAGCTTCAAGAATTGACCTTATTGTTTGAGAAAAAACTTCAAATTGATCTTCTTGTTTTAAGTTTTTTGAAATTACTTTAGATGCACCTACAATACGAGTTTGTATATGAGTTGCAATACTCTCAACCTCTTTAACTAAACTTTCAATTTCATTTTTTGAGAAAATAAGCCCATCTTGCATTTGATATTGAACATCAGAATCTTCATTTCCTTTTTTGAATGAGAACATATATACTCCTTATAAATATAAGCTAAAACTAAAAAACAACAATACTATCTTCAAGATACCTACAATCAGTTAATTGCGACTTTTCCTTTAACCACAACACCAGTCTTTCCATTCAAAGTGACAACCCCTTTGTCCTTTAAAATAGAAGTAGCATTCTTTGCATTCACTATGACTGGTTTTCTCATTTTCATTCCCATAGTCACAGCATGTCCACTCAAATTTCCATCTTCTGTTATAATAGCAGAAGCTCTTTCTATAAAAGAATTCATCAAATCATTTGTTTTGTTTGTTACAAGAATGTCATTATCTTTAAAATCACTCAAAAGCTCTTCAACATTCTTAATTACACGCACCCTACCTGTCACCATAGAATAAGCAGTAGCACCTCTTCCTTTCAGTAATATGCTACCAACTGTTTCAACTTTTAATAAATTAGTAGAACCAGCAAGCCCTATAGGAACTCCTGCTGTCAAAACTGCCAATTCCCCTTCTCCAACAAACTTATGTTTTCTAGCTTGTGCTATGCAAGATTCAAACATCTCATCTGTAGACTTAAACTCTGGTCCCACAATAGGATACACCCCCCAACAAAGAGAAAGACGACGAGCTGTTACATCATAAGGAGTAATAGCAACAACTGGCACTTTTGGTTTATATTTTGCAAGAGCTCTTGGTGTTTCTCCTGAAGAAGACGCTGTTATAATAACTTGAGCATTCATTTCCATTGCTAAAGAACATGTTGCATGGGCAATAGCACTACTTATCGTGCTAAAAGATTCACTTGCCTTGTCCATGAGTATTTTTTCATAATTTAGAGCATTCTCTGTTGTGATAGCAATGCTGGTCATCATTTTAACCGTTTCCACAGGATAGCGTCCTGCAGCAGTTTCACCTGAAAGCATTATAGCACTAGAACCATCAAGGATGGCATTTGCAACGTCTGTAACTTCTGCACGAGTTGGACGCAAATTATACGTCATAGAATCTAGCATCTGTGTTGCTGTGATTACAGGTTTTCCCGCCTGAAGTGTTTTTTGAATTATAGATTTTTGCACCAAAGGAATGTTTTCAGGTGGTATTTCGATACCTAAATCTCCACGTGCCACCATAATTCCATCCGCAACTTCCAAAATCTTATCTATTGAATCCAATCCTTCCTGATTTTCAATCTTTGCAATTATATTAATCTCGTTGCCACCTTCTTTTTCTAAGACTCGCCTAATAGCTAGGACGTCTTCGTGATTTCGAGTGAAAGATGTAGCAATAAAGTCAACACTGTGCTTTATTCCAAATTTCAAGTCTGCTATATCTTGCTCACTTAAAAACGGAAGCCTAATCTTTACATTAGGAATATTAACCCCTTTGTTATTTGAAATCACTCCTTCTGTTAGAACTCTGCAAATTATATCTGTTTCATCAACTATTTTTTCAACACACAACTCCATTAAACCATCATCAATAAGAACCCTATCCTTTGCCTTTAATTCTTTGGCTAGGTTTGTATACGTAACACTACAAATTGTGTCACTGCCAATAACATCTCGTGTAGTAAGTGTGAATTCCTGATCTCTTTTTAGATGAACTGAATTGTTTGCAAAAGTTTTTATACGAATTTCAGGTCCTTTCGTGTCCAACATTATAGCAATGGGTAGCCCCAACTCTTCTCTAATTTTTTTAATTCGCTCTATACGCATCTCATGATCTTTATGTGTACCATGCGAAAAATTTAGTCTACAAACATTAAGTCCAGCCTTAAAAAGTTCTTTTAATATCTTCTCAGAGTCTGATGCAGGTCCTATCGTGCAAATAATTTTAGTTTTTTTCATGAGTTTTTCTCCGTGCGACCATTATTCCATATTTTATTGAAAATGTCTAATATAGGCTATTTTGTCAAAATAGAGTGGTGGTTGTAGAAATATAATAGAGAAATCTAAAGCCCTTATTTGTATAACAGAGCTGTAACAAAGCTTGCAATAGCTTCGCCTTTTCCGATATCTCCAGTCTTTTCATGAGTTTTAAATTTCACAAATACACATGAATCGTCAGCCTCAAGAAGATTAGAAATAGATTTTATGATTGTTTTTCTATAAGGCGTAAGCTTTGGTTCTTCCATAATAACAACACAATCAATATTGCCTAGTCGCCAACCATGCAGTTTAATCTTTTGCCAAGCAATATTAATAAGTTTTGAAGATGGCATCCCCTTCCATGCAACATCACTAGGAGGGAAAAGCTCGCCAATATCCCCTCCCACTCCACTAGCCCCAAGCAATGCGTCTATTATTGCATGAAGTAAAACATCTCCATCTGAGTGGGCTTTCTCTCCTTTATGAAAAGGTATTTCTACCCCCCCAATCATTAAAGGACGTCCTTCTTCGAGAACATGAAAATCATAACCTAGACCTATTTTGAACATGAAGAATTGTTATTAAATTGCTTTGAATACACTTTCCACGTAGAAGATATAAGAGTTTCGATAGAAGAATATTTTGGGTTCCAGCCAATTGTTTCTATCGCTAATTTTGATGAAGCATAAGAAGAAGGAGGATCACCTTCTCTTCTCGCAACAAACTTACTCGGTATTTCCATTCCTGTGATTCTTCTTGCCTCATTTAACATTTCTAAAACTGTATGACCATTTTCTGTTCCTAAGTTGACTGTTAAA
This sequence comes from uncultured Treponema sp., assembly GCA_963543085.1. Lineage (GTDB taxonomy): Bacteria > Spirochaetota > Spirochaetia > Treponematales > Treponemataceae > Treponema_B. The sequence goes on from CAUUAF010000004.1 coordinate 14,762, forward strand.
CTTTTGTCATTTTTAGAAATATAATTTAATGCATTGACATGTGCTAATGCTAAGTCAGAAACATGCACATAATCTCTTACACATGTGCCATCTCTAGTGGGATAATCATTGCCAAATATCTGTAACTCTTTTCGCACTCCACAAGCTACTTCCATAATTACAGGTAGTAAATTCTGTGGATTCTTTTCAATTCCAATCACATCCCCTTCAACATCATAACCTGCCGCATTAAAATATCTTAAAGAAGCAAATCGCAAACCTTTTAAGGTGTCATACCATTTTAGAAACTCTTCAATCTTTAGTTTTGTAAAACCATAATAACTATCAGGCACAGTCGGATGCAATTCATCCATTGGTAAATATTTAGGAGTGCCATAAACTGCTGCAGAAGAAGAAAAGACTATAAAGCGACATCCATATTTGGTTGAAGCATTTAGTATATTCATTGTTGCAGAAATATTATTAATTGAATATTTCTCAGGGGCTTCCATTGACTCTCCCACAGCCTTAAAAGCTGCAAGATAAACACTTGCGTCAAATCCTCTTGCAAAAGCAGAATCTACATCATCTTGATGTCTTGTGTCCCCAGCTATAAAATTTGCTCCAGAAAAGAGATTACAAAGCCTACCCGTACTTAAGTTGTCAAAAACAGTTACTTCATGCCCAGCATTTAACATAGCTTTAACAACATGACTACCAATATATCCTGCTCCACCTATAACTAAAACTTTCATTCAATACTCCACATATCCAAAAGTAAACTTTCGTTATTTCCCGAAAGACCTTTTAAGGTTTTCTGTTTTTAAACAAATTGACTAATAATGTTTATTGTTATAATCATTTATGAGTTTTATATCTGATGAAACTTTTTTCTCTTTGCACAACTCTTGTGTAACACTTACTGCTTTTTCTATTGTGTAAGGAGAATCTGCAATACCATGCAACACAATTGCGTCATCCACAACCTCAGCATCCAAAAAATAAATTGATAAATGCAACTTAAAAGAAATATGATTAACAATCTTTTGGGCTTCGTACAAATCTGCTATGCGTTTCTTACCCCTTTGTACATCTTCTTTTTTAATTGTTATTTCAAGAGCATTTTTTATTATTTGAGCAGCTTCTTGACTAGTTATTTCGCTAGTATTTAGCACCATGTTATAAAACGTTGCTTCTTCATGTTCCACATTAAAAAAACATTTATGAAAGCCTTCCCTATTGTTGTCACTTTCTTTGATTAAATCATTCGCTTGTTTTTCAGTGTAATTGAATTCTTTCATTATACGAGAAACACGGACACCGTCTTCTGCAACAAGACGTACAGTGTATACACCAGGAATATTACGCAAAATTGCAAAGCCACCTCTACCTATAAAAACACAATCTCCTTCATTTGCAATCTCGTAAACTACTTCACGCAAAAGATCGAAATACTCATCTCTATCTCTTGAAAGCGAAGCCCAAAAGCCTGGTCTTTTTTCATCATATTTTTTTAGTTTTTCAGGAGCTAAACCTTTGTCAATTAAACGTTGTTCAAGATATTTCCTCTCTACAAACTTATAACCTAAAATATTTGCCAATTGACTAGAAGTTTCGTCTCCCAACGAAGCTATTTTTCTTGACATTGTTATTATTGCCATAACAGCCTCCTTAGGTATAGCATATATTAGAATATCTAACATGTCAAAGGGAGGCATAAGAATGAATATGAAAAAAAGTATAGAATGGAAGCCAGTTTCTAGCAGTATTGCTTATACTACTAGAGTTTTTGAAGTGCAAAATATAAAAAGCATTTCTCCTAATGGAGATGAAAAAACTTTCATCTCATTAAAATCACCTGAATGGGTAATTGTAGTGCCTATAATAAAGAAAAATAATGAAAAATATTTTGTTATGGTCAAACAATGGCGACATGGTACTTCTTGTGTTTTGCAAGAATTTCCTGGTGGCGTAGTAAACGAGGGAGAGGCTCTTGAAATAGCTGCAAAAAGAGAACTAGAAGAAGAAACAGGATATAAAGTAATAAAAATAGAAAAATTAGGTTCTCTTTTTCCAAACCCAGCTATTATGCAAAACATGTGTCACATCTTTTTCGCTGAATGCCAAGAACATGAAGGAGCACAACATCTTGACGATGATGAATATATAGAAACTTCTCTCATTCCATATAAAGATGTAATAAAAAACATGGGACGCCAACCTTTTCAGCATGCTCTCATGTGTAGTGCAATGTTCTTATACTTGCAAAAATATGAAATGAAAAAACTAATAGATAATGAAAGTTAAAAAGGCTGACCGACAGATAATAAGTCAATCAGCACTTTTCTAAATGTTTTTCTCATTCAAATATCTTTTTGTCCAATTCATGCTTTTCTTCAGCTTCTAATGCAATGTCAAGCACAGTAAAAAACAAAATGATAATCATAGGGCCTAAGACAATTCCATTAAATGAAAATAGTTTTACCCCTCCAAGCATAGAAAAGAAAATTAAAAAGGGATGTATCTTTATCCTATCTTTTAAGAAAAAGGGACGCAAGAGATTGTCTAGAGAGCTAATTCCAAGACCTGCAACAATTAAAAAGACTATTGCTTTCAAAACTCCTGAAGAAAAGAAAAGCCCTATACCCACAGGAACCCACACAAATCCACAACCAATAAGAGGTAAAAACGAGCTAAAGAAAGTTAAAATTGCAAGCAACAATGCCCCTTCAATTCCAAAAATCAAATAAATAAACAATGCTATAATAGACTGATAAAAAGAAACCAAGAACAAACCTTTGAATAAATTATTTGTAACTTCTTTTATCTTTGAAAGAATTACTGTGCTTGCCTTACTATCAATAGGCACTGCACGCTTTAAAACACTAAGCAAATATTCGCCATCAACATAAAAAAAGTATAAACTAAAAGCTAAAAATGCTAACGAAACAACAAATAAACCAATATTACGAACAAAGTTTGTTGTATAAGTTAATATTCGCTCTGAGTAGGTTGAAACAATGTTTAGTAATTCTTTCTTCAAATCAAAATGAGAAAGATCAACCGTTCCCATAGAAATACTATTGATAAAGTCCACCCAATTATCGTCATTATTTTTGTTTGCTTCTAAAAACTCAACAACAGTTTTTCCAACTTCCATGATGAGTCTTTTTCCTTGCCCAAAGACTTTAATCACAACAAAAGCAACAACCGAAACAATTAAAAGCACAGCTAAAACAGAAAAAAGAGCTGCTACAATTCTTTTTTTTATGCCATAACCTCTCTTTTCAGGGTTGAGATAGTTAATCGTCTTGTTATAAAGTGGACTCGTTAATATATATATGATACTTGCCCATAAAATTACACTGGCATAAGGCAAAAATAGAAGAGAGACCATTACGATCATAATCAAAACTAATGCCAAAATACCAAAAGCTGGGATGACCTTTTTGTTTTCCATCATAGTTCTAAAACTATAGAGAATTCCCTGTTTCCTTAAAATATCTATATGTTTTAACTTTCAATTCTTCTACAGCATCCTCATCACAAACCAAAATCGCATTCTTATGTAATTGTAATGCTGAAACTGTCCATAAATGATTTACGCTTCCTTCAATCGCATGCTTCACTGCTCTAGCCTTTGCATGCCCTGTTGCCATAATCAAAACTTCTTCTGCATCCATTAGAGTGCCAATTCCTACAGTCAACGCTTGTTTTGGTACTCTAGTAGTATCTCCTTCAAAAAATCTTGAATTAGATTCTATAGTTTCAGAGGTCAAGTTTTTCAATCGTGTTCTAGAAGCCAAAGAAGAGCCAGGCTCATTAAAAGCTATATGACCATCAGAACCAATACCACCAAAAAAAAGATTAATCTTTTTATATTGAGCTATTTTTTCTTCATATTCATTGCATTCTTTTTCTAAATCTTTTGCCATCCCATTAGGAATATGGATGTTATTACGCTCTATATCAATATGATCAAAAAGATTATGATACATAAAATATTGGTAGCTTTGGGGATCATCCTTCGATAGCCCTACATATTCATCCATATTAAAAGTTACCACATCCTTAAAACTCAATGTCCCTGCCTTAACTCTTTCTATCAGCTTTTGGTAGACGCCAAGGGGAGTAGAACCTGTAGGCAAGCCCAAAACAAAAGGGGTTTGTTTACTAAGTTTTGCTTTTGTTATTTTTTCTTCTATATGTTTTGCAACATAGTCTGCACACTCATTATAATTTTTTCGTATAATTACTTTCATAAAAATATCTCCTAATTTGCCTAAATATTAGACAAACTATTTTTTGCTGTTAATAAGAAACATCAACATAATTTGCTACATCTTCACGTTTTGAATAAACATTAGATACATATTTATTTTTTAGAGGAAAGTTAGAAATTTCCTGTCTTACAGACTCCATTTTCTCAGCTAAGATAAGACGATTTTTATTGTTTTGCCTTTGGACAGATGCCTGAAGTTTTTCTAAATCATCTTTTAATCGTAAAACATTCTCATCTTTGGGATTAGAAATATAATACATTTTCTCAATTGGCTCTATAACTTTTTGAATGTCCAAGATATTCTGAATTATATTATTCTCAAGTTCTGTATGTTGCATAACAGCTTCTATGTTATTTTTCACAATACTCATCTCTTGTTTTTCCAAAACAAAAAGATACTCACTAAATTTATCTCTTTGTTCTTGCAACAAAGCCTTAAATCTTCTTAACACAGAAACTCTCATTTCTAACTCTTCATCACTTAAACTTTTCTTATTCATTTCTTATTTCCTGCTTTTTAAGATTTCTTGCCTTGGTTTCCTTCTGAATTAACAACATCTTGCCAAGCAGAACGTAAGTCTTTCATCATGCCAAGAATATCTTTTAATATACCAGCATCTTTTTTGATATTTGCTTGCAAAAGTTGTTGATAAAAATAAGAATAAATTGCCATAAGATTGCTAGCAATTTGACCACCTTTTTCTGTGTTTAATGACGCCATAAGTTCTGTGATGATTTCTTGTGCTTTTATTATATTATCATTGATTTTTTCTATAGAAGTAGGAGGCAGTTTCTCCACATCAAGAAGTTTTATAGTTGCTTCAATTTTTTTTATTCCTTCATCATACAACATCAAAATTAAAGTTCCCTGACTAGCTGTTTTAATAGATGTACTTTTGTATACATTCAACATTTGTGCATTATAATTCATAAATACACTTCTCCCCCTCCCAACTGTTTTAAACATAATTTAATATGGTTTTCTATCGGTTTTTTTTACGCTTTCTTTAGATTCCAAAATAATTAAATACTTACCTAGTAAGACTATAAAAGAAAATATTAAAAAATAGATACATAATAATTTTTTTATTCCAGTTAAAACATGAGTATTTTTTTTCGATTGTTAGTTCCAAGCTGTTCTAAATTTTCTGTTAAAGACAAGGTTTTATCATAATTAGTTTTTAGTTGTTTAATAAAGCAATTCATAGAAAAATGCTGGTATAAAAAAACATTTGAAACACTTCTTATTTCTTTTCTAATTGTTTCAGCATAATATTTAAAAATTCCTTTTTCACCTAGCTCACTATAGCCCACAATCCAAATAGGACATTTAAAATTTTCTTGCAAAAGTAATGCTAACTTTGCTTGACATACTTGGTCTTTTATAAAAAAGTTTTCAATATTTTTATCTTCCTTGATTAGTTTTTTTAGGTTTAGTGTTTTAGCTGTGTGTAGGATAGTTTTATTTAGGATTATTACATTTTTTCTAAAATCAATTCTTAATTCTTTGTTTCTTGCAAAAAAACCTTCTGCAATACGCCCAGCCTGACCTATCAAATAACGCTGATTAGTATGTTTCTGTTCTTCTTTGCCAGGATTATCTCCCACTAGGATAAGACGTATTTCATCATTTTCTTCTATCAAATCTAAACTATGGTTATATACAATTGGAGTCTCGATAGCATACGAAGTGTCTTCCACAGCTTTTTCTATACACATTTTCAAGGATGATTGAAAGTTATCTAAAAGAGTAGATGGTGAAACATATTTCTCACCAAAATGCTGTAATGATTCTATGCAATAATTCTTAAAACTATTCCTAATCCTAATTAATTCTTGCCATTCATGATTTGTCATAAAAAAAAGACCGACAGGTAAAAGGAGGTCAAAACCTGTCGGAAAAACTATAAAGGAGATTTGTAGATAAGCTCCTAGTACCCCATTAGTCGCTTATCTATGTGCTACAACAGCTCTAGTTATTCAATAGTTACAAAATAAATTCTTGACATCTCAATATTTTTTATTGATTTTCATATTCTTCTATATTATCAGAAAGATGTTCTAAGATGATCCCAGCATCTTTGAACATTTGGATTGAATCTTTTGCATCATGATATCTTTTTTCTGCCACCACACGCACAATTCCACAACTAATTATTAGCATAGCACACGTACGACATGGAGTCATCTTGCAATAAAGCGTTGCTCCGTCAATAGAAATACCACGCTTTGCCGCTTGGCAAATTGCATTTTGCTCAGCATGAACAGTCCTGACACAATGCTTTGTTTGAGTGCCATCTTCATGTTGCACTGTTTTAAAAAGATGACCTACCTCATCACAATGAGGCAAACCTCTAGGAGAGCCAACATAGCCTGTCACCAAAAGCTGATGATCTTTTGCTATGACACAGCCAGACCGTCCCCTATCACACGTCGCACGCTTTGCAATTGCACGACAAACTTCCATAAAATATTCGTCCCAGCTTGGGCGAATGTATTTAGCTTCTTGTATGTCTTTCATATTATGGATTAATGATAACAGTTTCAACTTCTTCTTTAGTTTCTATCGTGTCCAAATAAGTATTGTTTATAAAAAATTTAGAATATTCAACTAAAGCAAAAGGAGAATAAAAGCCTGCTGTTATATTGCTTAAAATAACTTGTCCCAAAAGGAAACCAGCACCTTTACCAACTGGCTTTACAAACCTAAGGTGTCCTGTAATATTTTCATTAGTTTTTTCAACAGTACGAGAAACAAAATAATCATAAATATTGATCATGTAAGCACCAACGTAAAAACCTAAGGTAATCACAAGTAGAATTGTCTGCCCTAAATAAAAAAGAATAGCACTAGCAACATTGATATTCAATGAATAAGTAGCATTTTTCTTCTCTGAAGACATTTTTAAATTAACAGCCCAATTGATTGTAAACACTTGCAACGCGCACACAACAGCAATAAATGTTATAAATAAGACAAACACTATGGGGAAAAACATCACACCAATCACTCCACCATAATTAGTCACAACAACTATTGAAAGAACTAACACAAAGATCAGCACAAACATGAGAACAATAGAAACCACTACAAAAGAAAACAACTGCGAAGCATAAGAAGAAAACTTAAAACTCTTATTTCCCTCATATTCAACGTTCTCCACAATTTTGTCTATAATTGCTTTATAAGCCCACGGAATATATATTCCAATAGTAAAAACACTAAGCAATATATTTGCAAGCATAACAGAAAAGACTGAATTATAATTTAAGTCTGTTTTAAAGTTTTTTCCATTCAGCGACAATGTGTTTATAAACACTAAAATAGCCTTAGAATATGCAGCCACCATCAAAAAAACCATTGCAAACGCCTGAACTACAGAAACCAAAGCTGTAATCACTCCTGCTATCATTCCGTTAGTGACAATATAAGGCAATGGAATTCGTATTATGTTTACAAATATATTGACTAGCATAGCCCCCATATACAAACCTAGCCATCCGTCAGTGCTAAAATTAGTACTAAATCTTTCAGACTTATAGCCATTTTTAACTTCCATACACACCTCTACCTTCAGTGGTTCTTATTATAAAGCAATGCTTTTTTTTATTCAACGTAATAAAATGTCCTTAAGGTTCTTATCACCAAGTAAGAAATATCATAAGCACAGCACTTAAACTATACAGAAGCAAAAGAAGGGATATCCACTTAAACAGTAGATATCCCTTCTTTTACTTAAGTTTTCAATTTACAACTTATTTATTAAACTTTTTAGGTAATACAATACCTTCAGGTACGGTCAATGTGAAATTATTACCATCAATTACAAGCGTCACATCTTTTGCAAATACATCGTTGCCCACGTACGTTTTCTTATTTCCTTTCTCACTAGCCAACTTAAAGACATCAAGGCTATATGACTTGCCGTTTGCCTCAAATGAAGCTGTCAAAATGCCAGAAGACTTAATCTCTAAAGTTGCAGTAACTCTTCCTATTGAAGAAGCATAACCACTTCCTTTAGTAACAGTCATCACATATTCTTTAGCATTTTTCCTGACTGTTCCATTCAAAACAGTTTCAACACGTGTTTTAATTTCCACGTTACTATTAGCGATAACTTCGAGATAAATCTTACAACTTCCATCGTTCCTTAAGTCCATGAACAATCTCTTAAATCCATCTTCCATAGGTACAAAAGATTCCCATGTTCCAACATATAGAGAAGGAGATACAGCCCTAGCACCTGGTACGTCATTAATCTTAACAAAATCTACAGGAACTTCATTGCATGACATAATACCATTTTCAGGCTTTCCAAAAGAAAGAGTTTCAATAGGCTTGCCATTATCATCAGTCAAACCAAGCTCTTTAGGAGAAATATTCCCCTCAAAATCTTTTATTGTAATACCACCATCTAAATTCTTAAAATACTTTGCAGTTGTACTCGTAAACTGTTCCTTAATCTCATTAAGGAGATTTCCACAAGACGTCATCAAAAACAACAAACCAACAACAAAAAAGGCTCTTCTTTTCATACCTTCCTCCATTTCCTATTACAACAAGGTTGCAACAGCGTCTTACATGATAATACAAAATCTATAAAAGATCTAGTAACTCTATAGGTTTTTTAATTATAGCATTCGCTCCAGCATTCGCTAACTCTTCTCTATCCCTAAATCCCCAAAGAACACCTACAGTAAAACATCCAGCCCTTTTTCCTGTTAAAACATCAGTTTTTGTGTCTCCAACATATAAAGCATCTTCAGTCACAACATTTAACTCTTTCATAATCTCAAATGCTCCACTTGGGTCTGGCTTAATAGGAAAACCATCTCTCTGCCCCCACACGAGAGAAAAATCATCATTAAAAAAATGTGAGACTATAGAAACAGCTGTTCGATGAGGCTTATTGGTTAGGCAAGCAACTTTAACACCACGTCTTTTTAGTTCACTTACAAGCTCTTTTATTCCATCATATAGCTTACAAAGATAAAGATAGTCAGCATCATAGGAAGCCACATAAGAATCAAGAATTTTTTTAAGCAATTCTTGATCATCAATTCCATTCTTTCTCAATACACGCTCCACAAGAGTATAAGCACCATCTCCAGTGAATAGCTTCACATCATCTTCACTAACATGGGCAATTCCATGTTTTTCAAGTTCTACATTCAAAAAATGAGCAATAGAACCAAGCGTGTTTGTGAGTGTTCCATCAAGATCAAAAATAACGAGTTTTTTCATATCACAAAAATTATACAAATCTTATGGTTATTTTTTCTCTAGTTTCACTTCACAATGATAAATATAACTAACACGATAATAGCCATATCCAGGATTTTTATTTTCTTCATAGCTCTTATAAGTTTCTTTATAAGTCTTTCTAACCGTTTTATAAAAACCTGTTTTGTCTTTTAGAGCAAACCAATAATCATTATCAAGTGTCTTTTTCATTTCTGGTTCTGTAGGTTCGTCTCCTTCAAAATAAACGTCAAAACGAGAACATTCAAATATCAACGTGTCATTTTCATTGATGATGGTTTTTATACTTCTATCACTATCTTTTGCACAATAGTCCAAAATAAAATTATTAGCATATGAATCTTCAAGAGGTGTTCCATCATCCTTTAACACATGAAGATATACAATAGCTTCTTTGTTGCGCTCTTTTATTCCCCTATAAGGGCCTCCATAGTATGGACAACTTGTAAAAAAAACGGCAGAAAAAACAACTAAAAACAAGGCAAAACGTTTCATAATCAATCCTCCTTCAAATATTGATAGATTATTTTTTCACCAACCTAACTTCACAACGATAAATATGAGTTGGATTATCTCTTGAAACATAGGTTGCAGGACGTATATTAGTTCTCTCAAAATCAATAAAACAAGACTTATAAGACCTATTCTCTATCGTTTTATATTCTTGAGGTTCTTTTGTATCTTTAATTGAAAAATACAAATCTTCACTAAGAGCGTCACGAATTTCGTTATCTGTAAATCCTTCCTTCTTCTTTATCCTTTTGCAACTATTATACTTTATTTTGATAGTTCCAAGAGAAAATATTAATTCATCTTTTTCATTAATGATTGTTTGTTGTCTTCCAATGCCTAGTTGAGTATGTGTCACCCTAAAACGCTCAGCTTCAGTATCAGGAAAAGCATTGCCATTTTCATCTAAGATTTTGAGATATACCTCTCCATAACCCTCTACTTCACAATCAATATTACGACATCCTAAACACAACAAACTTAAAAAGATAATAAAGAAAAAAACAAGGTATTTTCTCACACCAACCTCCAAGCAAAAATAGGGAAGCAAGAGTATTCCTGCTCCCTACACAAAAACTATTTCTTTAATTTCTTTTCCACTAAATCTGAAACCAATTTATCATCTGCTATAAAAGGAATTGTAATATGCCCTTCATTCTTATACTTAGTGTTATATTCAACACTAGTGCTAATAGAATTAGGGTTCCTTGCCCAACCACGTCGAGCAACTCCTCCCATAACATCCCACATAACAGCTGATTTAATTATTGCGTCAGTTTTCTCTGTACCATCAAGCAACAAACCAAAGCCTCCATTAATGGCTTTTCCAATACCTGTGCCACCACCATTATGCAATGCAACAAGGCTCATACCCCTTGCAGCGTTTCCTGCATAGCATTGTGTTGCCATGTCTGCCATAACATTACTACCATCTTTTATGTTTGCAGTTTCACGGAAAGGAGAATCTGTTCCAGAAACATCATGATGGTCTCGTCCAATCATAACAGGGCCAATCTCACCCTTACGCACCATGTCATTAAACTTTAATGCAATGTCACGCCTACCTTCAGCATCTTGATATAATATTCTAGCCTGAGTGCCTACAACCAAAGCATTCTTTTTTGCATCTCTCACCCAGTAGTAGTTGTCCCTATCTTGACCACGTCTTTCTGGATTTATGCAACTCATAGCTGCAGCATCTGTCTTATACAAATCTTCACTTTTGCCTGACAAACATACCCACCTAAAAGGTCCATAACCATAGTCAAAAAGCTCTGGCCCCATAAGATCTTCAACATAAGAAGGAAAGATAAACCCATCTTTTTCATCAATGCCATTCTTTGAGATTTCTCTAACGCCTGCGTCAAAAATAGCCTTCAAAAAAGCATTACCATAATCAAAGAAATATGTTCCCTTATCCGTTAAGCACTTAATCAATTCAAAATGTTTTTTAAGCGATTTATTAACTTCCTTTATAAACTCTTCTCTATTTGAAGAAAGCATTTCAGTTCGCTTTTCAAAACTCATTCCTTGGGGACAATAACCACCTTCATAAGCTGCATGGCAAGAGGTTTGGTCAGAAAGCAAATCGATATGCACATTTTTATCAACACAATACTGCAAAAGGTCAACAATGTTTCCGTGATATGCAAAAGAATATGTTTTTCCTTTCTTTATGTATTCTGCAACCTTTTTGAATATGTAGTCTAGGTCGGATGATGATTCTTTAACCCAGCCTTGATCAAGTCTTGTTTTAATTCTCGATTCATCAACTTCTGCAAAAACACCAACAGCATTCGCAATTTCACAAGCTTTTGGTTGAGCTCCACTCATACCACCAAGCCCCGAAGAAATAAATAGTTTTCCTTTTAAATCTCCATCACTTGCAACCCCAAGATACTTTCTTCCTGCAGTAAGAATCGTGTTAAAAGTGCCATGAACTATTCCTTGAGGCCCAATATAGATCCACCCACCTGCCGTCATCTGTCCATAGTTTGCAACACCCATTTCTTCTGCAATTTCCCAGTCCTTGTAGTTGTCAAACATACCAATCATAAGCCCATTAGTGATGATCACACGTGGAGCATCTTTTTTTGAAGGAAAAAGACCTAAAGGATGTCCTGATTCCACTACTAGTGTTTGCTCATCTGTCATTTCTTCAAGATATCTTTTGATTAACCTATATTGAAGCCAATCATGACACACAGAACCTGTCTCACCATAAGTTACAAGTTCATAAGGATAGAGAGCTACATCAAAATCCAAGTTATTGTCAATCATCACCTGAAAAGCTTTGCCTGCAAGACACTTTCCCTTATATTCATCTATAGGACGACCCTTAATCTCTCCTTCAGGTCTAAACCTATAAGCATAAATGCGTCCACGTGTCATAAGCTCATCAAGAAATTCTTCTGCAAGCTCTTTATGAAGTTCTTCAGGAACATACCTAAGAGCATTTTTTAGAGCAACTTTTGCTTGTGAAGGAGTTAAATTAAATCCCCTGCTTGGGGCTCGTCTAATCCCCTCTTTGAATGTAGGCTTTGGTGGTAAGGTGGCGTCAAGCTTGATCACCATAGCATTAGCAATATCTCTATTATCCATATATTTCTCCTATTTCTTTGAAAGTGCAACGGCATCTCGAGCAATCATTAATTCTTCGTTAGTTGGAATAATTAGGATTTTCACCTTTCCTGTCTCTTTATTTGCAATTGTTTCTTTGCCTCTCACCTTATTTTTTTCTAAATCCATCTCAATGCCTAAAAACTCTAAGCCTTCACATATTTTTGCCCTGAGTTCTATTGAGTTTTCTCCTATTCCAGCAGTAAAAACTAGAGTATTAATGCCACCCATCACAGCTGCATAGCTTGCAATATATTTTCTCACTCTATTGCAGAAAACATCTAGTGCTAATTTAGCTCTTTCGTTTCCTTCATTTGCTGCAGTCTCAATATCTCTAAAATCACTTGAAACCCCAGAAATGCCTAAAACACCTGAGTTTTTATTCAACACATTACTCATGTCTTTTGGAGTTAAATTCTCTTTTTCCATAATAAAAGGAAGAATAGCTGGGTCAAGATCGCCTGAGCGAGTACCCATAGCAAGACCTTCAAGAGGAGTTAAGCCCATAGAAGTGTCGAGAACCTTTCCTCCTTTCACAGCCGCTAAGCTAGAACCATTGCCTAAATGGCATGTAACAATAGAGAGTTCTTCAATCTTCTTTCCCAACATCTCAGCCGCTCTGTTAGAAACATATTTATGAGATGTGCCATGAAAACCATAACGACGCACCTTATATTTTGTGTAATATTCATAAGGAAGAGCATACATATAGCTTGAAGCAGGCATTGTTTGATGAAAAGCAGTATCAAAAACAGCAACCATAGGTGTTTTTGGCATTAATGTTTGGCAAGCTTCAATACCCATAATATTTGCTGGGTTATGAAGAGGTGCTAAAGGAATGCAATCTTTTATTCCTTGCATAACCTTATCATCAATCAAAACAGACTTACTAAAAGTCTCCCCTCCATGAACTACACGATGACCCACTGCTACAATTTCGTCCATAGACTTAATAACCCCATGCTTTGCATCTTGCAATGTTGAAAGAACAAGCGAAATAGCTTTTTTATGATCTTTTAAATCTTCTTTTATGATGAACTTCTCTTCTCCTGTCTTTTCATGTTTAATTTGAGAACCATCAATTCCAATTCTCTCAACTAAACCTTTAACCAAAACACTCTCATCTTGCATATCAATCACTTGATATTTAAGAGAAGAAGAACCACAATTAATAACCAAAACTTTCATACTTAAACTCCTTAAACCTGATTATATCATAATATTAAACAAAAATATAAGCTGATAAATCTTGAGAAGATATTTTATTTTAGTATCAATAGCGTTTTTTACAATGCAGAACCTTGCCAACCCAGTTTCGAATTGAGAGCCGAATAAAACTTCATCGGTGAACAATCTGCAAGGAGCACTTTATGTTTAGATTCCGTTATACACACAACGTCCCCTTTTTTTAATGTTAGTAATTTTTGTCCATCAGATAATAAAGAAATATTCGCATGCCTCACCTGTGGAGTTTCAATTTTTATTACGCCAGATGAAGGAAGCACAATAGAACGATTCGAAAGTGAAAAAGGTGCCATAGGTGTTAGTACAAAGGCAGAAACAGTAGGGTCTAAAATAGGGCCACCTGACGCAACTGAATAGGCTGTGGAACCTGTTGGTGTTGAAATTATAATGCCGTCCCCCCTATATGAACCGAAAGGAACATCATTAAAGCTTACATTAATATTAATCAACTTTCCAATACTCACACCAGAAACCACTATGTCATTCAAGGCTTCAAAATGCGTGATAATCTCTTGTTTTCTAGTTACTGTTGCATAAAGCAAAAGCCTTTCATACAAATTGCTTTTGTTTTGGATAAACAATTCCAATTTGCCTTCCCAATCACATGGTTCTATGCTTGCTATAAAACCAAAATGCCCAAAGTTGATTGGAAACACAGGTACCTTAAACGAGGCACAAAGCCTTGCAGTAAAAAGTACTGTGCCATCTCCACCAAGACTTATTGCATGAGTAAAAGGCTTAATCTCCATAGCATTATACGAAAAGCCATCATAATAATGCACATCACTAGAAATATTTCTTTCACTCAAAAAACCTACAATCTTATCTTTAAGAGGAATTGCGTTTTCTTTATCTTTGCTAACAACAATTAAAACATGTTTTGCAGGGTAGTTCATAAAACTTTAAGGCAAACTTGACAATATTTTAGCAATTTCTACTATCTTTTTTTTTCCAAGGCGTGGATACAACGGAAACAAAAAGCACCTAAACAACATTGAAGTTGCATTTATATATTCTTCTTGAAGCTCCTTAAAAAAGGCAATAAAAGATTCCTTGAATGCTCTTTCTATTTCTATGCCATTCTTTAATGCAAACTTCTCAATTTCATTCACGTTAGAACTAAAGACTACAGGAAACGAATACACAGGATTTATATCATCTGATGAAACTGAAATTGTCTTATGTGATGTTTGCAAAAGAGCTTTTCTATACACTTCAAAAATCTCTTGCTTTGCTTGCATATTTTTAAGACTTTGTTTTAATTGAACCAAAGCTAAACTTGCATTAATATCAGGCAAAAGATCTGTCAACGGTGCTGTTGCATATAGCTTTTTAAGCGAAGAGGCATCTTCTTTTTTGTTTGCAAAAAGAGTCGCTCCTCCACCTGCTGTGAGAATATCATGCTCTTCTAGTCCTAGCAATGCAAAACTTCCTTTAAGTCCTGCCCTCACACCGGCATGAGTCGCTCCAATACTTTGTGAAATATCTTCTATTATGGGAAGTCCTAATTCCAACAACTCATCAATATTTGGCATAAGCCCTAAAGGCTCAGCAAGTATAATTGCTTTTGCCTCATTTGCCTTTTCTTTTACCTTTTCCACATCCATAAAAAAGCTTTCAGAAGCAACATCAATTATAATAGGATTTAAACCATCCCTTTTGAGTTGCATATAAACCCAAAAAGGAGAAAGAGCAGAAATAATTATAGAAGAACCTTCTGAAACATTTAAAGCAGAGATAGCATAACTCAACGCGATTGGAGGACTCCTAAAACTTGCAGCATAGCTAGAAGAAAAATAGTCTGCAACCGCACTAGACAAAGCCCTATTCACTTCACCTGGCCCAACTCTCTCTTCAACCATGCGCGTGAGAACAGCCTCCATTTCAGAACGACAAATAGTAGGACTATAAAGAGGAGTTATCATTTACAGAGCACTTGCTAGTTTTTGGAGTTCCTTAGAGTTAAAGAGTTTATGTATGTCAAGAATAATAAGATAGCCTTGCTCTCTTCGAACAACTCCATGAATATACTCTGTTCCAATGCCTGTAATCATTTCTGGAGGTGGCTGAATATCCTCTTTTTTTACGTCAACAACACGGGCAATCCTATCTATTATAATGCCCATTTTATTGCCTTCAATTTTTAAGATGACAAAGCCTCCAAGAGATTCGTCTTCATCTTCAAAAACAGCTTTTTGAATGTGAAAACGCTTATGCAAAGAAATTATTGGAATAATCTCGCTACGCAACGTAAAAATTCCTTCTACGTAATATGGAGCGTTTGGAATAGGTCGAACATCTTGAATTCTAACAATCTGATCAACTTCCATAATTTCAACACCATATAGTTCAGCACCTAATTGAAATGTAACTAGTTTTAATTGATCTTCATTCTCCGAAACTTCCTTGTTCTTTTTTCGTGTCAAACCTGCCATACCGTCCTCCGTGTTTTTAGAAAGAAATAATACCAATTCTTACAATAACATAGTAATAGAGATTTATCAAGGGTGATAGTTAAAGATTGTTGAAAAGCAAAGAATGAATAAACTAATGAAAGAAAATGGGCCCAGCTGGACTTGAACCGGCGACCCGCGGATTATGAGTCCGCTGCTCTAACCAACTGAGCTATAGGCCCTAAATTTCGGTTGATATTTTGTGATATTATCAATTAAACAATAAAAAGTCAACATACAAAAACGTATATCACCACAACATCAATAATAAATTCTTATTCCTTGCCAACTTCTTTCAAAGTTAGCAAGGAATAGGCTCCCTACAAAATAGGAAGCCCTAAGCACTTCATCAATTCATCATTGAATTACTTCATGCTTTCTTATAAGAATGCTTACATAGCAGAAAGCTCTGCATAAGATTCTCTAGTTAAGTTTTCAAAAACATATGGGTTTAATGCTTTTGTTGCACTGAAAGATGTTGGCACACCAAAAAGATTTGAATCTACATCTTCTTGCTCAGCATTTGCAATATCCATCAATCCTAATGTGTTTTCATTCTTGTAGTCAATAATATAATGGAACTTATCTACAGTCTCTGCCTCAGTACCCACTTGGCATTTAGCTGTAATCTCAATCTTATAAACATTTCCATCTAGGAATTCATAAGGATGGTCTTTATTTGCACCAAGCTTGTAAGTACCATACTGATCTTTCTCATCATCTTTTGCAACATAATCTGTGTAGTTTGGATCAGCAACATAA
>CAUUAF010000005.1:0-31752 GCA_963543085.1 uncultured Treponema sp.
TCGCATATGCAAACCGCTCGACTTGCGATATCGAAATCGTGCTACTTCGCATATGTAAATCGCTCGATTTGCTATGTTGAAATCGAGCGATTTGGGGTCAGTACATTAGCTAATGTACTCATCTAACATATGGTAATGTACACTCATAAACTACAAAGATATGGAATTTTAAGAAAATAGGTAAATTGATAGGTATACGTCTTTTAATCCTATCATTTTCATTCGTCTAAGGCAATGATAAAAATTTATATAAAATAATTATTTTGCTAGAGCATAAAAATATTTATCAAAAAATTGATTTTATTTCAAATTGCATTTCTTATTTCCAATTGACCAATAAATACTCTTATGTTACTATAATGAGCTAATTTTCTTTTATGTTGAGGTGTATGGTTATGAATCTTGTTCCATTATTGCAAACTAGTGGCGGAGGACAATATATGTTCTTTGTTACACTTGGTTTAGTTTTTTTAATTTTTTATTTTCTGTTAATTAGACCACAGAGAAAAGAACAAAAAGAACGAGAAGCTTTAATAGCAACTGTTAAAAAAGGCGATAAGATAATAACTATTGGCGGTCTCCATGGTATGGTGACTTTAACTAAAGATAGAACTGTTGTTATGAAAGTTGATGAGAATTGTAAAATTGAGATTAGTAGAAGTGCTATAGCGACTGTATTACGTGAAAAGGAAGAAAAACCTGAAACTAAAAGCGAAGAAAACAGTGATACACAAGCTGAGAAGAAAGATGAAAAAGAACCTAAAAAAGGTTTGTTTGGTCTTTTTGACAAAAAGAATAAAAGTGATAAATCATAAAATTTAATTTCTTTAGTAGAGGTAGAATATATGAGAAAAAGAGCTAGATTCGTTGTGATTCTGCTTGTTTTGGGCTTGTGTTTTGTGTTCTTGTATCCAACATTGCGTTGGTATTTTTGGACAGAAAAAGAGGATAAGGCTTTAGCTTTGGCATCTAGGGAAAAGATTAGGGATTATGCCGAAAATATGGCAAGGACCGATATTGATAAGCTTATAGAGTTGGCTCTTTCTAAACCAAATGAAAAGGTAGATTCAAAATTTAAGCCAATTGTTGACAAAGCAAAGAGTAATAGACGCTTCCTAAAAATGGAAATGCCTACTGAATGGACATATCGAGAAGTTGTTAAAAGTTTTCCAGTTAAGAAGAAGGATGACATTGTTCCAATCCTCCACCCTATAATGGAGAGAGTATATCGAGATAGCATCCTTACTACTAAGGATTATCAAGCTAACGCTGTAAAGTTAGGGTTGGATTTGTCAGGTGGTATGAGCATAATCATAAAAGCTGATCTTGACGCTGTTTCCGTTAAAGAAGGTGGACAGGCAAGTTCAAAAGATGATGCAATGAAGCTCGCTATGGAAACTCTCACAAGCAGAATTGATAAGTTTGGTCTTTCTGAACCTGTTATAAGGCAACAAGGTGAGGATAGAATATATATTGAAATGCCGGGTGCTGCTGACGCTGATAGAATGAATTCAATTATTATGGGACGTGGTATTTTGGCTTTCCATATAGTTGATGATGAGGCTACGGAGAAGTTTAAAGAGTATTATAGGAATAATCCTGGTAAAACTTTTGACGCTGAGTATAATCTTCTTGACCCTTCTATAATTCCCGAAGATACTGTTGTTATGGGAATGTATCATAAAGATGAATATGGAATTGATCAAAGGGACGCAAGAGAACCTTTCTTGGTCGTGAAAAAAGAAGCTGGCCTTGATGGAAAATATTTAGTGAGCGTGGACACTTCAACTGACGCTACTTCTAAGCCTGTGGTTATTTTTACACTTGATAGCGAAGGAGCTAAGATCTTCGGAGATTTAACAACTGCAAACGAGAAAAAAAGACTTGCGATAGTTTCTGATAATAAAATTAAGGAAGCTCCAACAATTAGAGAACCTATTTTAGGAGGACGTGGTAGTATTTCAGGTTTTTCAACACAAGAAGCTGAAAACTTAAAAACTATTTTGCGTACTGCTTGGCTTAGTGTTCCACTACAACTAGAAAATCAACAAGTTATAGGAGCTAATCTTGGTGAAGAGGCTATTTCACAGGGAAAAACTGCTCTTTTGTGGGGTTTGCTTGCTGTGTTGATTTTTATGATTTTGTATTATAGAGAGGCTGGTGTCAATGCATGTGTTGCTCAAATATTAAACTTATACATTATGTTTAGTATTTTGTCTGCTTTCAATTTAACTCTTACTTTACCGAGTATTGCAGGTATGATTTTGACAATAGGTATGGCAGTTGACGCAAACGTAGTTATTTTTGAAAGAATTAAAGAAGAGTTGCGAGCAGGAAAGGGTAGAAAAGAAGCTTTGGAGGCTGGTTTTGATAGGGCTTTTTGGGCAATTATGGACTCAAACATAACAACATTTATTGCAGCTTTGTTCTTGTCTATACTTGGTACAGGTCCTATAAAAGGTTTTGCTTATAGTTTATCTATTGGTGTTATTTCTTCTGTGTTTACTGCTCTTTTTGTTTCTCGTCTTATTTTTGATTTTGGAACTGAAACTTTAGGAAGAAAAACGATAAGAATTAGTTGGAGGAAATTAGCATAATGAAATCTGTAATTAAATTTAGTAAATTTTTTATACCTTGCATTATTTTGAGTGCATTTTTGATGATTTTCTCTATTGTGGGTCTTTTCTATAAGGGAATAAATTTTGGTCTTGATTTTCAAGCCGGTTTTATAGAGAAAGTTCGTGTTGCTCCAACTGCATTTAGCCTTACATATGATGGACCTAAGACTGTTAATATTTCTCTGAGTTCAAAAGGTCTTGATATCACTTCTACCGCTGTTGATGGGGATAGTGAGGCAATGAGCTTTTTGTATAAAGATTATGAAACAGTTGGTGAGTTTGTTGAAAAATTAAAAGACTTTGAGGGGCTTTCTGTTAATTTGATTAAAGCTGATTCATCAACTCCTTTTGCAAATCTTTTTATTGATTCACAAGTTTTGCCACGCCTTTCAAATAATCCTTTTAAGTTTCACTACTTGCCTTCCACTATTGAGACTGTGGAAACAGATACTGTGCGTCATGCTCTTTCTGAACTTCCTTCTGCTTCCGTACAACAAGTTGGAAAGGCTAGCGATAGAGTTTTCCAGATTCGTATTGCTGATGATGGTAAAAATGAAAATGCGAGTGTTGAATTACATAAGCTTATCACTGACGCTCTGAATAAAGAATTTGGTGAAGACAATATCGTCGTAATGAGTACTGACTTTGTGGGTTCTATGTTTTCAACGTCTTTAGCACGTCAGGCAGTTCAGTTAGTGCTTGGTGCATTAGTTCTTATTTTCCTCTATGCAATGTTTAGATTTAGGTGGGATTTTGCTTTAGGTGGCATTTTGGCATTGTTGCACGACACATTAGCAATTTTTGCTTTTATTGTGTGGACACAGATGGAATTCAATTCTATTAGTATTGCTGCAGTTTTGACTATTATCGGTTATTCAATAAATGATACTGTGGTTATATATGATAGGATAAGAGAGAATATAACTCTTCACCCTAAAGATGTTTGTGTAGATATTTTGGATATTTCTTTGAGTGAGGTTTTGGGGAGAACTATTATTACAACAGTAACAACTATGTTGGCTGCTTTTTCACTTTATATTTTTACTGAAGGAAGTATGAAAGACTTTGCTATGTGCTTGATTGTTGGTATGCTCTCAGGTACATATTCTTCAATATACATTGCAAGTGCTTTTATTAATTTCTTTTCTAGGAATAAAAAAGGTGAGGAGATGTTTGTTTCTAAAGCAAATCCGCAAGGGGTGTCAGTATAGGGAATTCTTTATCTTTTTGAATAATCTATTTCATAAGAGAATGAAAGTTTAAGAGTATGCAAAATTTTAAGCTTTCATTCTCATAAGGGGTATGAAATGATGAATATAATTTTGACATTAGCTGTTTCTTTGGGTATTTCTTTTTTGTTGGGACTTTTGCTGGGGACTTTCAAGAAGGTTTTTTATGTTGCCGTTGACCCAAAAGTTGCATTAATTCGTAGTGTTTTGCCAGGTGCTAACTGTGGAGCTTGTGGTTATCCAGGTTGTGATGGTTTTGCTACCGCAGTTGCAAAAGGCGAGGCTAGAACTAATGGTTGCCCTGTAGGTTCTTCTCCTGTAGCAAAAAAAGTTAGTGAGATTATGGGTGTTTCTGCAGACGCTTCTAAAAAAGTCGCCGTGCTTTTGTGCCAAGGAACACACGAAGTTTGTGCAAATAAATCTGAGTACGTTGGGGTTCGTACTTGTATGGCAGCAAAAGTAGCCATCAATGGAACAAAGAATTGTGATTGGGGATGTATTGGTTTTGGTGATTGTGAGCATGCTTGTCCTTTCGACGCAATACATGTGAGTGAAGATGGTTTGCCTTTTGTTGACGTAGAAAAATGTACTGGTTGTGGTATTTGTGTTTCGGCTTGTCCACAACACATTTTGGCAACAATTGGAGTTGAAAAGAAAGGTGCTATTGCACTTTGTTCATGTAGAAATCCTAAAAAATCAGTTATTATGAAAAACTGTAAGAGAGGTTGCATTAAGTGCATGAAGTGTGAAAGAGTTTGCGAAGCAGGAGCTATAAAGGTGACTGATGGTATTCCTGTGGTTGACTATTCGCTTTGTACTTCTTGCGGTAAGTGTATTGAAGGTTGTCCTACTAAGGTGTTGGGATATGTTCAAGACAAAGTTACAGTCACGACTTGTCAGACGTGTTCATCTTGTGCTTAAAATATGGAAGAAAAACAAAAACACTGTGGTGTTGTTTCTATAATAGGTCGACCTTCTTCAGGAAAATCTACATTTTTGAATCATGTAGCTGGGGGAAAAGTTTCTATCGTTTCAAAGATGCCTCAAACGACTCTTAGTGCAATCAGGGGGATAGTTACTACACCACAGGGTCAAATAATATTTATTGATACACCTGGCTATAATATTTCTACTAGTAATTTTAATCTAAAGTTACAAGAAATAGCTGTGCAGTCTTTAAATGACGCAGATATTGTTTTGTATATTATTGATGTTACTAGAAGTTTTGGAGATGAAGAAGAGGCAATTATCAAAATATTGCAAAAAGTTTCTAAGCCAATAGTTATTGCATTTAATAAGATAGATGATAAAAATGCAAATAGGTCTCTTTCATTTATCAGCTTGCAAAGATTTTTTCCAGAGCTATGTAGTGTTGCTTCAACCTTAAAGATTGGAGAGCCAACTCTTTTTGATATTTCAGCAAAAACTGGGGAAGGAACAGATGGACTTATTCAAACCTTATTAGCAAACTTACCTGAATCTCCTCTTCTATACCCACCTGAGTTTTATACAGATCAAGATGTTTCTTTTAGAATTGAAGAAATAGTTAGGGAGCAGATTATACTAAACACAAAAGATGAAGTGCCTCATGCTACTTATGTTAGAATTGATGACATGAAAATGCAAAAAAATGGTAAAAGGCTTAATGTGACTGCTTCATTATATGCAGATAGAGAGACTCAAAAAGCTATTTTGATTGGTAAAGATGCCTCTGTGATCAAAAAGATAAGAATAAATGCTGAAAAAGAGCTGTTTAAACTCTTTCCATATTTTATTTCTCTAGAATTAAAAGTTAAAGTTGACAAGAATTGGCGTGCAAGAGAAGGTAGAAAATAAAACATTGCATTTTTTTTCAAACTAAACACAATAGATTTTTGTTTCAGATTTAAGTTGACTTTGCTAACAGTTGCTACATCCATAAATGAAGAATAGATTTGTAGATATTTCCATTAAGATATCAAAAATTGACACCAATTTGCCGTTACAGTGGTGGTATATTTCTTATTTTGTTATAATCTACATTTTGTTAAATATTGTGTTACTAAAATTATAGCTCCTTTGTTGAATTCCAATACAATTGAGCGAAAAGAGGTTCATAATGAAAAAAATTGTTTTTACACTGCTTATTAGTTTTTTTGTTGTCTTGCCAAGTTATCAAGCAAACAAAAATAATGAGTCATTTTCTCCTGAAGACATAAAAAGTTGGAAGGAAACTAGGGATATAAGCGAAAAGAAAAAAGGCAAATATAATCTCCTTATTACTGCAGAAGATATTGCAGGAAATGAGGCTACTAGCACGCCATTCAATCTATTTATAGATCCTGCCTCTGATCTACCTGTAGCTAGAGTTATTAATCCTGCAGATGGTGCTGTTGTTACAGGGAATATAAATATCGTTGGCACTTGTGTAGATGATGATGGGGTAGATCATGTAGAAGTATTGATTGATGATGAAGAAGAAATAAGAAAAGCAAGTGGAAAGGATTTTTGGTCATATTTTCTTGATACAAAGGATATGCAAGAAGGAGTTCACACTGTCACTGTGTATGGAGTTGATATAAAAGGCGTGAAAGGGGATTCTTACAAAACTTCTTTCAAACTAAATAGAAAAAAGCCTACAACTCGAATCACTAATTTGCAGGTTGGCTCTCTAATTTCGGGTAATTTTACTCTTGAAGGAACTTGTCAAGATGGTAATGGTATTGAAAAATTGTTTTATTCTCTTGATGAAGGAAAAACATTTCAACGACTAAAAATATCCTATAATAAGAAGGAAGACTTGTGGAAGTTTCGTTTAAACATAAATACACACACAATGGAAGATGGTGCTAAAACTTGCTATTTCAAAGCTTTTGATAAACTAGATGGGCAAGCTACTTATGCTTTTTTATTTTTTGTTGACAACACTCCTCCTGAGTTAGAGTTTGTATACCCTAGTGGTGATGAAGAAATTCAAGGTTCTATTTTTGCTGTAGCAGGTAAGGCAAAAGATGTGAATAATCTTGCTTCATTGGAATATATTGTAGGAAGAAACAAAGGTAGCATGGAACTAATTCCCGGCAATCCTTATTGGGTTAAGGAATTTGATCTTTCAGGAGAAAGTTCTTCTTCCTATACAATAACTATTACCGCAAAAGACAAAGCAGGAAATATTGTAAAAAAAGAAAAAAATATTAAGCTTAATAGATCAAAAGATATTCCAGTTGTTACAATTACGAATGTTTCTTTACCTCAAAATACAACATCAGATTCTGGAGAGAACGAAAATACTCAACAGACATCATTATATATTTCAGGTTTTGTTTCTGATCTTTATGGTGTGGAAGATGTGTATTATAAAGTTGAAGGATATTCAGAACATCATTATAAGTCTGATTTTGGAGCTTTTAATATAGACTTATCCAATTATGACATAGAAGGCGAAAGTACGGTTACTCTTTATGCTGTCAACAAAAGGGGTATTAAAAGTAATGTAAAACGACACAAAGTTTTTGGAAGGAATAGAGGACCTAAGGCTTGTTTCTCAAATGGAGATACTGTAATTAATCAAAAGCTTGGTTTAGGTAAAACATTTTCTCCACAAGTTTTGCTAAAAGCATTAAAGGGCTTGAGTAGTGCCTCATATTCCATAAATGGAGGAGAGGAGCAATTAGTAAATATAAAAATTGGTGCTACAGAGCAAAGAATTACTTTACCACCTATAGAAGTGAAAGATGTTAATGAGATGTTGGAAATTGTTTTTCAGGCTTTGGATGTAGATGGCATAAAAATGCAACAAAAGCTATTGATATCTTTGCAACCTATAGATATTCCTACTGCCGAAGAAGAAGAACCTCAAAAAGACATTTTTGCATGGGCTTATGGAAAAAAAGATGGTGATGGGTCTGTTTTGATGGATAATGGAACCACACTTTCTGCTGCTTTTATTCCAAAAAATAATGAAGAGATTACAGAAGTTAAGTTATTAGCAGATGAAGGGCTTAGCTTGCAAGAAGAAAATACACTTAAAATAAAGGCTATTCGAAGCGGACTATATAGAAATGTGAAATTAGAAATAAAAACTCAAAGTTCTTCTTTTGTTTCTCCTAGCATAAATATACTAGTTGGAAAAAAAGATCTTGCAATAACGCTGAACGCTAATACTCAAGGTTATGTTGTAAAAAATACTCATAATATTGAAGGTTCTGTTTTGGCTCAAGATGAAATAAAAGAAGTTAAATATATTATTTTTCAAGAAGGTTCAGAAAACATCATAAAAGAAGAAGTTCTTCAAAGAAAAGCTGGTTCTTTTAGTAAAACTTTGAATTTAGAAGAATTTGCAGAAGGTCTCATTGTAGTTCAAGTGGTTGCAGAAGATATAAAAGGTAATAAAGAAAATATAAATAGAGTTTTATATAAGGTTGTTTCTAATCCAAAGGTTGAAATGGTTTTGCCTCAAGCTGAAGATGTTGTTAATGGCACTCTTTTAACAGGTTTTAGTGTTTCAAGTCTTTTGCCATCAAGTTTTATAAGGGGTGAATATGAGAGTGGAAAGTCTAAAGCTAGGGTGCTTGAAGGTTCTTCATTTAAATATATTTTGATAGGTAGTGCAGAAGAACCTATTTCACGAGCTATGAAGTTTAAGTTTACTGACATTGGAGGAAACATTGCAAAGGTTGAAGATTATTCTTTTAGCATAGATTCAAAAGATGATAGTCCGATAGTCAAATTGCAATTACCTTTGGATAACGAAATTGTTTTTGATGATTTTGTGGTTTCTGGTATAATTTATGATGATGACGCTCCTGCAAAGATATATTATAAATGGGATGAAGGTGAGTATAAGAGCTTAAATGTAGAAAATAGTTTTGCAATTGATGTCCCAATAACTAGCTTAGAGGATAATGAACATACTATCACTATTTATGGTGAGGATATCTATGGCGTGAAAGGTGCTACTGTTAAAAAGAAGGTTAGGGTGTCTCGAAGTGTGCCTCGTAGCACTGTAGTAACTCCATCCTTGTTTGAAAGTATTAAGGGTACTGTCAATTTTACTGGTACTGCAAATGATAAAAATGGAATAAATTATGTGGAACTTTCTTTTGATAATGGCAATACATATAACAGAGCTGAAGGTGGACAACAATGGCAATATAATGTCAACACCCAAGTTATAGAAGATGGAACTCACATTGTTTTGGTGAGAGCTTTTGATAATTATGGTTTGTTTGATGTTTTTTCTGTATTAGTAAATATAGATAATACTCCGCCTGACTTGAAAATTTCCTATCCTGTTTCAGGTGCAAAAGTTGATAACACTCTTGTTGTTTCTGGTAAGATTCAGGATAACATTGCTTTAGAGTCTGCTCAATTGAGGCTTAGGAGTTTAGAAGGACTTTCTATTCCAGGCTCACTAGCAGAAATTAAGCTTTCAACAGATCCTCTGGTTACTAGGAAATTTGATATTTCTTCTTTAAAAGAGGGAAAATATAATTTGAGTTTTAGGGCTATAGACAGAGCAAATAATGTGACAGAAGTTTCTTCTAACTTTGAAGTTTATAGAAGTAAAGATAAAGATAAGGTTGAGCTTTTTTATCCACTCTCTGGTGAGAAAGTCAATGGGGAATTTAATATTTATGGTAAGGTTGCTCAAGGAAACGAAATAGAAAAGGCTTCTCTTTTTGTTGATGGAAAGGAAGTAAAATCTAGTGAAGTTTCTAGAACTGGTTTTGTGGTCTTTCGTTTTTCTAATGAGGATCTTGCAAGTGGAACGCATAAAATATTAATTAAAGCTAGAGGAAATGGGGGAGTTGAATATAGTTCAACTGAAAACACTATTTTTTATTCTAACGAAGGTGCTTGGATAACGATTGATGAGCTTAATATGGGTGACTTTGCTTTTAACCGACCATATATTAAGGGACGAGCAGGCTATAGTGTCATTAAAAAAGAAGAAGTGGCTTCTGAAGAAGTGGATGAAAATAAGGAAAAGGCTGTTAAAGAGAAGAAAAATACTGTTGGAATAGACAGAGTTGAATTGAGCCTCGATAATGGACTTAATTTTACTACTATTTCTAGGGGCAAGAATTGGAAATATAGGATTGAAACAGGTAATTTAGCAGAAGGAGAACACTTTTTCCTTTTTAGAGCAAAAATGAAAAATGGTGAAATGGCTCTTTGCAGAACTTTAGTTAAAGTGGATAAGACATTGCCTGAAATAACAGTTATTTCTCCTGTTGAAGGGATGAAATACAATGAAAAAATGGAATTTATAGGATTGGCACAGGATGATACCGAACTTAAGAATGTTAAGATTGAATTACGTAAGGGAGATAAATTCTTCTATGGTGTGCCAAAATTCATTCAAGGTTTGCATTTTGAGCTAGGTTTCTGGGGTGCATCTTTATGGAACATGGGTTTTGGTTTAAGCTTTTTTGATCAAAACGTAAAGTTGCAGTTGCATTATGGTCAATTCACACAAGGGCAGAGGAATGTTGTTTTGAAGGAAAGAGCTGATCTTGTTCGCTATGGTGGGCATATTGTTTCTATGAAGATTCTTGCAAATGTGTTTTCGTATGGTTTTGGCTACCATTTCCCTGATGCTGCCCCTCTATATATGGCGGTGGCTTTAGGTGCTCAGTTTTCTCTTTTCACGGAGACACAAAGTGGGAGGCCTCAAGTGCTTTCTAGTTTACTTATGCAGTTTGAATTTCCTAGAATTAAGCTACCAAAAGGAAAATACTTTAGAAGTTTCTCTTTCTTTACAGAGGGACAACTGTGGTTTGTGCCAACGGATGTTGCGTCTAGCAATGCTCGAACTGTAATTAAGTCTGTGGTCCCACATCTTGCATGTGGTATTAGGCTTGATGTGTTTTAGAAGAATAAGAAAATCTTATTGAAGCACTGATTGGTATCTCTTTAAGTTGTTATTATGGTTTTTGAGGTTATCAGTGTTTCATTAAATGCTATTTTAGATAGTTCTTTTTGGTAAGGTTAGTTTAATTTCTGTGATTTCTTATAACTTAATACCTTGAAAAAGATATTAAAAAGTGATAACGTCAAATTTATTTTGTGAGGTGATTAGATGATTCGTGGGGGAGATATTGCTAAGGGAACAGTTTTAATAAATAAAGGTTCCCCATATTTGGTGGTTGAAAGAGAGTTTGTTAATCCTGGTAAAGGGGCCGCTTTTGCACGTGTTAAAATGAAGAACCTAAAAGATGGCTCTGTTTTAACACAGACAATAAAAACAGCAGACAATGTGGAAGATGCTGTTGTAACCACACACAAGGGGCAGTATCAGTATCAAGATGGGGACTCTTTTGTGTTTATGGATACGGAAAGTTTTGAACAAATTGAAGTGCCTAGTGATATATTGAAAGAAAAAGTTCATTATCTTAGAGAAGGTGATGAATATGAGATTGTGGTTTGGGAAGAAAAACCTATTGATGTAAAAATACCCACAAAAATGATTTTTGTGGTTGAGCAAAGTGAGAATTATATAAAAGGAGATACTGTTTCTGGTGCTACCAAACCTATTGTGACAGAAACTGGTCTTACCGTTCGTGTGCCGTTGTTTATAAAACAAGGTGAGAAAATATTGGTGAATACAGAGACAAACGAGTATCAAGAAAGAGTTAATTCATAATAGCTTATTTTTTTAGAAAGCATTTCTATTAAGATTGTATTTTTCTTGCGAATTTAAGTTTGTTGCTTTTTTTGTAGTTATAATGCATTGAAGAGACTGAAGATTGCAATTGTATTAGAATGGAGTGTTTTCTAAAAGAAGAAAGTGGTTAATTAATTTTTGTGTTTAGTATTGACTTAAAATATTCTGTTTGTTATCATACAAAATAGTTTATGTTCGACTAACTCTGCTCCTGTAGCTCAGTCGGCAGAGCACAACCATGGTAAGGTTGGGGTCAGCAGTTCAATTCTGCTCGGGAGCTTCTTTTGAGTTTGCTTGGAGGAAAGATATGGCAAAGAAAACTGCAGTTGAATTAGTTGCATTGCAATGTAGTGAATGCAAGAGAAAGAATTACACTACTTCTAAGAATAGAAAGAATATTCAAGGGAAGTTAGAATTTAATAAGTATTGTCCTTTTGAAAGAAAACACACTTTGCATAAAGAAACTAAGATTAAATAGTTTAAAAATAGTTTAGATCAGTAGCTCTAATGGTAGAGCGTCGGTCTCCAAAACCGAGTGTTGGGGGTTCGAGTCCCTCCTGATCTGTACGTTGCGAGGAGAGTGAGAGTGTCTAAGGTTATTCTTTTTTTTAGAGAGTGTGTGGGTGAATTGCGTAAGGTAGTTTGGCCTAGCAAAGTTGAGGTTTGGTCTTCGTGTAAGGTTGTTGTAATATCTACTATTTTAGTCGCCATTTTTTTGGGAGCGTTAGATGCTTTACTTATGGCAGGAGTTCTTTGGATTTTTTAAGTTATGTCTAGAGAATGGTATATATTACATACATATTCAGGTTACGAAAATAAGATAGAAAGAACGATTAGGACTTTTATTGAACGGGATATGATTCCTCAGGATGTTATCTTTGATATAAAGGTGCCTGAAGAGGCAGTGACTGAGAATAAAGATGGAAAGAAAAAATCTATTAAACGTAAGTTTTTGCCTGGTTATGTTCTTATAGAAATAAATCTACCTGATGCTGGATGGAAAAAGATTTGTAGTACTATTTCTGGTATCACGGGTGTGAGTGGGTTTTTGGGTTCTGAAGGTGGAAGTAAACCTAAACCTATATCTGCAGAGGAAGCAAAAAAGATTTTGCAGAAGACTGGAGAAATTAAGGGGGATAAGACTCAAAGATTTGCTCAGACTTTCTCTGTTGGTCAGATTGTTAGAATTACAGAAGGTCCTTTTGCTTCATTTAC
Source organism: uncultured Treponema sp. (assembly GCA_963543085.1). Classification (GTDB taxonomy): domain Bacteria; phylum Spirochaetota; class Spirochaetia; order Treponematales; family Treponemataceae; genus Treponema_B. The sequence continues at coordinate 12,711 of CAUUAF010000005.1, forward strand.
GGGTACTATAGATGAAGTTATGTATGAAAGAAGTAAGTTGACTGTTTTGGTTGCTATATTTAATAGGACGACTCCTGTTGAAGTTGATATGCTACATGTTGAAAATGTTTAATTTACGGGAGAAGGTTTGTGAGTTTTTTTTTGTAAACCTTCGTTTTACCGGAAGGAGATATAATGGCTAAGAAAAAGGTTGTGACACAGATTAAACTTCAGTGTCCTGCTGGCAAGGCAACGCCTGCTCCACCTGTAGGTCCTGCTTTGGGTCCACATGGAGTTAGTGCACCGCAGTTTGTTCAGCAATTTAATGACCGTACTAAGACAATGGAAGCAGGATTGGTGATTCCAGTTGTTATTACGGTGTATTCAGATAAGAGTTTTACGTTTGTTTTAAAGACTCCTCCAGCTTCTGTTTTGATTAAGAAAGCGTGTAAGATTGAGAAAGGATCTGATACGTCGGTAACTAAGAAGGTTGGGCGTCTTTCTAAAGCAGCTCTTGAAGAGATTGCGAAAACAAAAATGCCTGATATTAATGCTAATGACCTTGAGGCTGCAAAAAAGATTATTGCAGGTACTGCAAGGAGTATGGGAGTGGAGGTAGAGCTTTAATGAAAAGAGGAAAGAAATATCGTAATGCTCTCACTAAATATGACTGTACTAAGCGTTATGAGTTAGAGAAAGCGGTTGATGTGGTTAAGTCTGTTAAATATGCTAAATTTGATGAGACTGTTGAGTTGCATGTAAGTTTGAAATTGGGTAAGGGTCAGGCAGTACGCGATACTTTTGTTTTGCCACATCAGTTTCGTGGTGAAAAGAAAGTTTTGGTTTTTTGCACTGATGAAAAGGTTAAAATGGCTTTAGATGCCGGAGCTACTTATGCTGGTTCTACTGAATATATCGAAAAAATTAAGGGTGGTTGGCTGGATTTTGATATCGCAGTTGCTACACCTGATATGATGAAAGATGTAGGTAGGCTTGGTATGGTTCTGGGTAGAAAAGGCCTTATGCCTAATCCTAAGACAGGGACAGTAACTACTGATATTGTTAGTGCTATTGGTGAGTTGAAGAAAGGTAGGGTTGAATTTAGAGCAGATAAGACTGGTGTAATCCATCTTGCTATCGGTAAGACTTCGATGGATTCTTCTAAGGTTGCAGAGAATGCTAAAGCTCTACTTGTAGAAGTTGCAAGGAAGAAACCTAGCGATGCTAAGGGAGATTTTTTGCGCTCTGTGTCTATTAATTCAACTATGGGCCCAGGAGTTTGGGTTGACTATGTTTTGGGAGAGTAATTATGGCTTTACGAACTAGAAATCCTAAGACGCTGAAAAGCGATATGATAAATGCTATTGAGACTAGGGCGAAGGCTTCATCTTCTCTTATCTTTACTGAGTATAGAGGAATGACTGTGTCTCAAATTTCCGATTTGAGGAAAAAACTGAAAGAGTCAAATAGCACATATAAAGTTGTAAGAAATAATTTTGCTAGAATAGCTTTTGCTAATGCCAATATTGAGGGTGTTGATTCTTATCTAATCGGACCTACAGCTGTTGTTTATGTTGAAGGTGATGAGGCTAATACGGCAGCTAAAGTGTTATTTGATTTCATGGAAGAAGTGCCTGCTTTAGTTGTTAAAGGTGCAGTTGTTGAAGGTGAGTTGTATGATTTAGCTAAGATAGAAGCTTACTCAAAATTACCTGGCAAGAAACAACTTATATCTATGTTTATGTCCACTATTAATGCTACTACATCTAAGTTTGTGCGTACATTGCAAGCAATTGTGGATAAGAAGGGAAGCGAAGAGGCTTCGAATTAATTATATGTTTTAACAGTCAGGCTTTACTGTGTATGATTGCCCCTGTCTGTTTTTATTCCTCTGTGAGGGTTATTTTTAGGAGAAGATAATATGGCAACATTGACTAATGATCAGCTTATTGAAGCTATTAGTAGTATGACAATTATGGAGCTTTCAGAGCTTATTAAAGCTATGGAAGAGAAGTTTGGAGTTACAGCTGCAGCACCTGTTGCTATGGTTGCTGCTGGCGGAGCAGGAGCTGCTCCAGCAGAAGAAAAGACTGAGTTTACTGTTACTCTTAAAGGTCTTTCAGATCCTGGTAAGAAAATTGGAGTTATTAAGGAAGTTAGAAACATTATACCAGGTCTTGGATTGAAAGAGGCAAAGGAACTTGTTGAAGGTGCTCCTAAAACTCTTAAAGAAGATGTTTCTAAAGAAGAAGCAGAAAAAATTAAGCAAGCTATTACTGCAGCAGGCGGTGAGGTTGAGATTGCTTAGTATATTAGCAGTATTTTGTTTTTATTAATTTTCTTTTATTTTTTTTCTGAAGACTTCCCATGCGTGTTTTGTGGGGAGTCTTTTGTAGTTGAAATGCTAGGGGGTGGAGAGTGTCCATTGGAGTTCAGGATGTGAAGCGAGAGTATTTTGGTAAGCAAATCCCTGAGTTTAAAGATTTACCAAATCTCATTGAAATACAGTTATCGTCTTACAAAAAACTGCTGGAATCCACCGTAAATTCTGAGGGTGAGGACCAAATGTCAGGGTTGGAAGAAGTACTCAGAACAACTTTCCCTATAACTAGTCCTAATGAGGATATGATTCTCGAGTTTCAGGGGTATGCTTTAGACTATGAAAATAGAAAGCTCTCTGAAATTGAGTGTAAGAGGAAGGGACAGACATATTCAGTTCCACTAAAGGCTCAGATTGATTTGTTCTTTACAGAGACAAAGGAATTTCGTCGCAAAGATATATACATGGGGGATATTCCTTTGATGACGGAGCGTGGAACTTTTATTATTAATGGTTCTGAACGTGTTGTTGTTTCTCAGATACATCGTTCTCCAGGTGTTATCTTCTCTAGAGATAAGGATGTCTATTCTAGTAGGATAATTCCGTATAGAGGAACTTGGCTTGAATTTGAAATTGATCCTAAGCGTGATTTACTCTATGCAAAACTCGATAACAGGAAGAAAATACTAGGTACTATGTTTTTGCGTGCTTTAGGCTTTGGAGATAGGGAAGAGCTTATAGCAATGTTTTATAAGACAAAATCTTTGGAAGTGCCTGAAGATAAAACTCAACATGAAACTTTAGTAAATCAGTTTTTTGCAAAGAATATATTTGTAACTAATGAAGATGGCGAACAAGCAAAGATGTTTATGGCTGGAACTAAGATACTTCCGCATAATCTTGCTGATTTGATACGATTAGGTATTAAAACTATTGAGGTTATTGATTTTGAAGCTGAAGGGTCTTTGAATTCACACTTAATCTTAAATTGTTTTGAAAGAGAAGAGGATAAGTTTACCCCAGATCCGATAATTAACGATGAGCCTACACGAGAAGAGGCTATAACTGAGGTTTATACGATACTACGACCTGGTGAGCCTATATCTTATGATGTTGCAGTTGAAGATTTGCATGCAATGTTTTTTACAGCCAGGCGTTATGATATTGGAAGAGTTGGACGTTATAAGCTCAATAAAAAGTTTGATTATTTGAATCCTACAAAAAGTACAACATTAATTAATGATGATATAATATATACAATGAAGCACTTGATTAATGTTTATGATGGGAAGGAAAATCTTGATGATATTGACCATCTTGGGAACAGAAGAATTCGCTCTGTAGGTGAGTTAATGACTGATGTTTTAAAGAAAGCATTTTCTCGTATGGAAAAGATTGCTAGAGATAGGATGGTTTCTAAGGAAAAGGAAACATTAAAACCTCAAGATTTAATTTCAATTAAGCCTGTAGTTGCGGCTATTAAAGAGTTCTTTGCAAGTAGTCAGCTTTCTCAATTTATGGATCAAATTAACCCACTAGCAGAGCTTACACATAAAAGAAGGCTTAGTGCATTGGGACCAGGTGGTTTGACAAGAGAAAGAGCTGGTTTTGAAGTTCGTGATGTTCATTATACTCATTATGGTAGAATGTGTCCTATAGAGACGCCTGAAGGACCTAATATTGGTCTTATAGTTTCTATGGCAAATTATGCACGTGTTAATGATTATGGCTTTTTGGAAGTCCCATATGTTAAGGTTGTTGACGGTGTTGTTACAAAAGAAGTTGAGTATCTTTCTGCAATGGATGAGGATCGCTATTACATTGCACAAGTTTCTGATGCAGTATCTGCAGATGGTACAATTAAAGGAGAACAAGTTTCTTCTAGAAGGCAGGGAGATTATACGCCAAGAAGTCCAAAAGATGTTCAGTATATGGACGTTTCTCCAAAGCAAATCATTTCAGTTTCAGCTTCTCTTATTCCATTTTTGGAACATGATGATGCAAACCGTACATTGATGGGTTCTAACATGCAACGTCAGGCTGTTCCACTTCTTTTCCCAGAGGCTCCAATTGTTGGAACTGGTATGGAAGGAAAGTGTGCTAGAGATTCTGGGGTTTTGGTTAAAGCGAAAGAAGATGGCGTTGTTTCTTATGTATCCTCAGATACAATCAAGATTAAGAATGACAGCGGAAAAGAAGAAACTTATAATCTTTTAAAATTCCAAAGAACTAACAATGATACATGTTATCATCAACGTCCGATAGTTCGTTTGGGAGATAGAGTTGAAAAAGGAAAAGCTATTGCGGATGGTCCTTCGACAAACAATGCTGAGTTGTCTTTAGGAAGAAATATACTTGTAGGATTTGTACCATGGAATGGGTACAATTACGAAGACGCTATATTGATTTCGGAACGTGTTGTTAAAGAGGATATGTTTACTTCAATCCATATCAAGGAATTTACAACAGAAGTGAGAGAAACAAAGCTCGGTTGTGAGAAAATGACCTGCGATATTCCTAATAAATCTGAAAAGAGTTTGGATGACTTGGATTCTGAGGGGATTGTTAGAATTGGTGCTAGGGTTAGATCTGGAGATATTCTTGTTGGAAAGATTACTCCAAAAACTGAAACAGAAACCACACCTGAGTTTAAGTTGTTGAATTCTATTTTTGGTGAGAAATCTAGAGATGTTAGAGATACATCTTTGAGACTTCCTCATGGAGTTGAAGGTACTGTTATAGATGTTTTAAGACTTAGACGTTCTCAAGGTGATGATTTAGCACCTGGAGTTGATGAGGTTGTAAAAGTTTTAGTTGCAACAAAACGTAAACTTCGTGAAGGGGATAAGATGGCAGGAAGACATGGAAATAAGGGTATTGTTTCTCGTATCTTGCCTGAAGAAGATATGCCATACATGGAAGATGGTACTCCTCTTGATGTTTGTTTGAATCCTCTTGGTGTTCCTTCTCGTATGAATATTGGGCAAATCTTGGAATCTGAGCTGGGGTTAGCAGGTCTTAAATTAGGTCAACATTATGAGAGTCCTGTTTTTCAGTCTCCTACTATGGAGCAACTTGAAAATAAGCTTATTGAAGCAGGATTACCTAGCAATTCAAAGGTTACTTTGCGTGATGGTTTGACAGGTCGTCCTTTTGAAAATAAGGTGTTTGTGGGTGTTATTTATTACTTAAAGCTTGCACACCTTGTTGATGATAAGATGCATGCAAGGAGTACAGGACCTTATTCTTTGGTTACTCAACAGCCATTGGGTGGTAAGGCACAGTTTGGTGGTCAACGTCTTGGTGAGATGGAAGTATGGGCACTGGAAGCTTATGGGGCTGCAAATACTTTGCAAGAGTTGCTTACTATAAAAAGTGATGATATGCATGGACGTTCAAAGATATATGAGGCTATTGTTAAGGGAGAACCTTCTACTTCTGCTGGTGTCCCTGAAGCTTTTAACGTAATTGTTCAAGAGCTCAGAGGTTTAGCACTTGATTTTACGATATATGATGACAAAGGAACACGAATTCCTTTAACTGAACGTGATGTAGAACTTATCAAAAAGGAAAATAATTCAACTGAAGTTGATTTTTAGTTTGAGGAGGAGAATATAGTTATGAGAGATATACAAGATTTTAATAAGTTGATGATAAGGCTTGCTTCTCCTGAAACAATTAGATCATGGTCTTATGGAGAAGTTAAGAAGCCTGAAACTATAAATTATAGAACGTTGCGACCTGAGAGGGATGGACTTTTTTGCGAAAAGATATTTGGTACTACTAAAGAGTGGGAGTGTTTTTGTGGTAAGTTTAAATCCATAAGATATAAGGGTATCATTTGTGATAGATGTAGTGTTGAGGTAACCCATTTTAAGGTCAGACGTGAGAGAATGGGACATATTGAGCTTGCTACTCCTGTTTCTCATATTTGGTATTATAGGGCTGTTCCTAGTAGAATGGGATCATTGCTTAATCTTGCTATTAAAGATTTACGTTCAGTTTTGTATTATGAAAAGTTTATTGTTATTGAAGTTGGAGATACGGATTTAAAAAAGAATCAGCTTTTGACAGAAGATGAGTATAATGAAGCAAGGGAGAGGTATGGTGATTCTTTTTCAGCTGCTATGGGAGCCGAAGCTATAAAGACGCTCTTGAAAAATCTTGATCTTGAAGCTTTAGAAGCAGAGTTAAGGCAAAAGATGGTTGAGAAAACAGATAAGAATCTAAAAAATGATCAAAGTCTTCTAAAACGTATTGAGCTTGTTGAGAATTTTAGGTTTTCTAATAACAAACCTGAATGGATGATTCTTGATGTGATACCAGTTATTCCTCCAGATTTAAGACCTATGGTTCAATTAGAGGGTGGACGCTTTGCTACTTCAGATTTGAACGATTTATATAGAAGAGTTATTCATAGGAATAGTCGTCTAAAGCATATAATGGATTTGGGGGCACCAGATATAATTATTAGAAATGAAAAGAGAATGTTGCAGGAAGCTGTTGATGCTCTTTTTGATAACTCAAGACGTAAGAAGGTTATAAAAGGTGCTGCTAACAGACCTCTTAAATCTATTTCTGATATGTTGAAAGGAAAACAGGGACGTTTTAGACAAAATCTTTTAGGTAAACGTGTTGACTATTCTGGACGTTCTGTTATTGTTGTTGGACCTGAATTAAAGCTTTGGCAATGTGGTCTACCTACTAAAATGGCTTTGGAACTTTTTAAGCCTTTCATTATGAAGCGTCTTGTTGATAAAGAAATTGCTCCAAATATTAAGAGAGCTAAAATGCTTGTTGAGCAAGAAGCTACAGATGTTTTTAACATTCTTGATGATGTTGTGAAGGAACACCCTGTGATGTTGAACCGTGCTCCTACTTTGCACCGTTTAGGTATTCAAGCTTTTGAGCCTGTTTTGGTGGAAGGTAAAGCAATAAAGTTGCATCCACTTGTTTGTAAACCTTTCAATGCTGACTTCGATGGAGATCAGATGGCAATTCATGTGCCTTTGACACAAGAAGCACAGATGGAATGTTGGAATTTGATGTTATCTGCAAGAAACTTGCTAGATCCTGCTAATGGTAAGATCATTGTTTATCCTTCTCAGGATATGGTTTTGGGTTTATATTATTTGACAAAAATGAAGCCTATCCCTCAAGGAAAGCGGTTAAAACTTTTTTCCTCAGTTGAGGAACTACTTCTTGCAGCAGAAAGTGGAAGTATTGGATGGCAGGATCAAATATTGATTGATTATGAAACTTCACCCGGTAAAATTGAAAGAGTGCAAACATCAGCAGGTCGAATTCTCTTTAATGAAGAGATGCCTGAAGGTGTTCCTTTTGTAAATCAGGATTTAGCAGATAAAGCTATTAGAGCATTAATTGAGACTGTTTTTAAAACAAAAAATGCTTATCTGACTGTTCAACTTCTCGATAAACTAAAGTCTGTTGGTTACAAATATGCTACGTATTTTGGAGCAACTTTGAGTATGGATGATATTATAGTGCCAAAAGAAAAGGCTACCATGCTTGAAAAAGCTAACAAAGAAGTTGGTGGTATATACGAACAGTATAGAAATGGTCAAATTACTCAAGAAGAAAAATATAGCAAGGTTATTGATATTTGGTCTAAAACAAATGATGATCTTACTGCCGTTTTGATGGATTCTCTAAAAAAAGATAAAGATGGTTTTAACACTATTGATATGATGGCAACCTCTGGTGCTAGAGGAAGTAGCACACAAATTAGACAATTAGGTGGTATGCGTGGTCTCATGGCAAAGCCTAATGGAAGCATTATAGAGTTGCCTATTCTTTCTAGTTTTAAGGAAGGTTTGAATGTTATTGAGTTCTTTATCTCTACTAATGGTGCTAGAAAAGGTTTGGCAGATACTGCTTTGAAGACTGCAGATGCTGGTTATTTGACACGTCGACTTGTAGATATTGCACAAGATGTTGTGGTTAATGAGGATGATTGTGGCACTATAAATGGTATATACTATTCAGCTATTAAAAACGGAGATGAAGTAATTGAATCATTGAGTGATAGAATAGCTGGTAAATATACTCTTGAGGAGGTTTTTCATCCAATAACTGGAGAACATATAGCTGGTATTAATGAATATATTACTGATGCACTTGCAAAAAAAATTGAAAATGCAGGGGTTGAGAAGGTAAAGGTGAGGACTGTTTTGACGTGTGAGGCAAGGCAGGGTGTGTGCAGGAAGTGTTATGGACGAGATTTAGCTCATAACAAGGTTGTTGAAATAGGAGAGGCTGTTGGTATTATTGCTGCACAGTCTATTGGACAACCAGGTACTCAGCTTACTATGCGTACTTTCCATGTTGGTGGTACAGCTTCTAAGAGTAGTGAACAAGATAAAATTGTTTTCAATAAGTATTCAATAATTGTTAAGGATATAATAGGTAAGCATGTAAAATTGGAAAATGGTAAGATTCTTTTTACTAGAAGAGGAGAACTTGTATTTAATAAGGTTATTAAAGAATATCCTTTGAAAGATGGGGATAAAGTACTTGTTAAAACTACTGGAAGTGTTTTGCAAGGCGATCCTCTTTATGAAAATGAAAAAGGAATTGTAAGATCTGAAGATATTGCGTTACCTATTGTAAAAAATAATGCTATTTATTTGGTTGAAAAAGAAGTTAGTACAGAAATAAAGAATGGAAGTACTGTTAACGTGAAGGTTGGTGACTTTGTTAGGCAGGGAGAAGAAGTTGCTAAATTTGATACCTTTGCTGAGCCTATTATTGCGGAAGATGATGGTTATATACACTTTGAAGATGTTATTGCAGGTTCTACACTTAATGAAGAGATTGACGAGAATACTGGTTTTACTATAAAAAGAATTGCAGATTTACATTTTGATAAGTTGCAACCACATGCTTTTATTTCTGATGAGGCTGGAAATCCTGTTGGAAATACCTCTTATTTTTTGCCTGCAGGTTCTCAAATTATGGTTGATGATGGGGCTAAGATCAAAGCTGGAACGGTTATTGCACGTATTTCCAAAGCAGCTGCTAAGACTAAGGATATCACAGGTGGTTTGCCACGTGTTACTGAGCTTTTTGAAGCTAGAAAACCTAAGACTATAGCTGTTCTTTCTAAGATTACAGGTACTGTTAATATTAAAAAAGGTGTAGTTAAGGCTAAGCGTCTTGTTGTTGTCAAAGATGATTATGGAACTGAATTTAAGCATTTGATTCCTATCGCAAATCGTCTATTAGTTAGGGATGGAGATCTTGTTAAAGCGGGTGAGCCTTTGTGTGATGGAGAATTTGATCCACATGATATATTGAGTATATTGGGTGAGAATGCTTTGCAGAACTATTTGATGAATGAGGTTAAGGATGTTTATCGAGCACATGGTGTAACTATTAACGATAAGCATATTGGGATTATTGTTAGGCAAATGTTGAAAAAGGTAAAAATAGTTGCCGTTGGAGATACTAACTTTATTTTTGATCAATCTGTAGATAAGTATAAGTTTCATGAAGAAAATGCAAGGATTACAGCTGAAGGTGGACAACCTGCTGTTGCAAAGCCACTTTTTCAAGGAATTGCAAAAGCTGCACTTCATAGTGATTCTTTTATTTCTTCTGCTTCTTTCCAAGAGACTACGCGTGTTTTAACCAATGCGGCTCTTGCAGGTGCTACTGATAATTTAAAGGGCTTAAAAGAAAATGTTATCATAGGACATCTGATTCCCGCAGGTACAGGAATGAAACAGTATAGCAATGTCAAGTTGTTTGATAAGAATATGGCAGATTTAGATGTTCAAATGGATGAGATTTTGGCACGTAGACGAATGGAATCAACAGAAGTTGTAAAAGAAGAAGAGTCTGACTATTTTGATGATGATGAGATTATGCTTGATGATTGATGTTTTTCTTTTATTTTTATAGAATACGAGAGATTATATTCCGTAGTGCTGACGGATTTATTATAAGGAGACGGGGCATATGCCTACAATTAACCAATTGATAAAACATGGACGTAAGTCTAGTGTTGCTAGAACTAAGAGTCCAGCTTTGCAAGCTTGTCCACAAAAGCGTGGGGTTTGCACTCGTGTTATGACTGTGACTCCTAAGAAGCCTAACTCTGCTTTGCGAAAGGTTGCTCGTGTTAGGTTGAGTAATGGAATAGAAGTAACTGCATATATTCCAGGTATTGGGCACAATTTGCAGGAACACTCTGTTGTTTTAATTAGGGGTGGACGTGTTAAGGACCTTCCTGGTGTTAGGTATCATATTATTCGTGGTACTAGAGATTCTTTGGGTGTTGAAGATAGAAAACGTGGACGCTCTAAGTATGGAGCTAAGAGACCTAAGGCATAACAGAGGGTATATATGGGTAGAAGAAAGATAACAGTAAAAAGGGTTGTAACACCTGATTCTAAATATAACAGTGTGGTTGTATCCAAGTTTATTACTAGGATGATGTTGTCTGGTAAGAAGAGTATCACTACAAAGATTATGTATGATGCTTTGGAAAATCTTGCAAAGAAGATAGATGAAAAGCCTTTGACTGTATTTTTAAAGGCTTTGGATAATGTCAAGCCTGTTGTTGAAGTTCGTTCTAAACGTGTTGGTGGAGCTACATACCAAGTGCCTGTAGAAATTGCTGAGTCACGAAGAGAAGCCTTAGCAATGAGGTGGATTATAGGAGCTGCAAGAAAACGAAATGGGCATGAAATGTCAGAGCGTTTGGCAGCAGAACTTATGGATGCTTATAATGGTACTGGTGTGGCTTTTAAGAAAAAAGAAGATGTGCATAGAATGGCTGAAGCTAACAAAGCTTTTGCTCATTTTAGGTTCTAGTTTTTTATATAGTATTTTAGTTTAGCTTTGGGTGATTTTGATTACTCAAAGCTATTTTTTTGTCATTTCAATATGGAATGATCGTTAGTTTCTTTGTGGTGCCATACATGTTTGATTGGTATTTTTTGTTTTGGTGTATAATTTTAGATCTACGAGGGATTCTTTGTTATATGATTTAGTGAGTGCCACAATGTTTACATACTTTGTATTTGTCATCAATTTTTTTTATAAATTACATGATATTTTGTTTAGACTACCTCCTTATTTATGCAAAAGTAGGAAGATGTATAGTTTTCTCTGCTTTTTCATTTTTTAATTAAATTGTAGAACTTATATTGCTAGTTTGCTTTCATAGTTATTGAAAAGTATTATTTTTTCTTTCATTAAAAAACGTAATTATGTTTTTATACTCGACTTTTTGTTTTTTTTTGTGTAATATTTACTTTTGACGTTTTGTGAGGTAGTTTTTTAAATCAGGGAAAATAATTGAATTAAAGCTACTGTCTAAAATATTAATAATGTGGAGTCCTTATGAGTGAAGATAAAAAAGATGATTTCCCTTTTCTAAATAATGATGAAGGAGGGGACTCTTCTAAAAATCAACCTAAAAGATCTAAGACATCGATATTTTTGATACTTGCTCTAGTAGTGATGGTATTTATTGTTTTCGGTCAAGTGCTATTACAAGGTACTAGAAATTTGATTCCATTTTCTGAGTTTAAAGCTCGTATATTATCCAACGAGATTAAGCGAGTAGAAATGGATTCAACATATTTTAAGGGTTACGTAAAAAAGAATGCGAATAAAACAAATAGCGAAAATGGTCTCTTAAATATATTAAGCGGAAAACAAGAGGATGACGAATATTACGAAACAGTTGGAATATATAATGACGAATTTTTAAAACTCCTAGATAGGAAGAAGGTAGTGTACTCAGTTAAAGCAAGAGAGAAGAGTTATTTTATAGATTTTCTTATTCAATGGGCATTACCTCTTTTGTTAATTTTCTTTGTTTGGCGTCTCATAATGAAGAATATCACAAAAAATATTACGGGCGGGATAGGTGGAAGCTTATTTAGTCCCGGTCAAACAAAGAATATTGCTGTTGAAGAAGGAAAAGTTGAAACACGTTTTAAAGATGTTGCAGGGGTTGATGAAGCAAAAGAAGAGTTGATGGAAGTTGTGGACTTCTTAAAGTTTCCAAAGCGTTATACAGATATTGGAGGAAAAATTCCCAGAGGTGTTTTGCTTGTAGGTCCTCCTGGAACAGGAAAAACATTGCTTGCACGAGCTGTTGCAGGCGAGGCAGGTGTTGCATTTTTTAGAATTAGTGGGTCCGACTTTGTTGAGATGTTTGTTGGTGTAGGAGCTTCTCGTGTTAGAGATTTGTTTAGACAAGCTAGGGCAAAAGCTCCTTGTATTGTTTTTATCGATGAGCTGGATGCTATAGGAAAGTCAAGGCTCAACACAACTAATTCAAATGATGAGCGAGAACAGACTTTGAATCAGCTTCTTGTAGAAATGGATGGTTTTGATAGTACTACAGGGCTGATTTTGCTTGCAGCGACTAATCGTCCTGATGTCTTAGACCCAGCCTTGTTGCGTCCTGGAAGATTTGATAGACAAGTAGTGGTGGATAAGCCAGATTTAAAAGGTAGAGAGCAAATATTGGAGATTCATGCAAAGAATGTGAAATTTGATGAGAGTGCGAATCTGCTGTCTATTGCAAAAATTACTAGTGGGTGTTCTGGTGCAGATCTTGCGAATATTATAAATGAAGCTGCTCTTTTGGCTGTGCGTGCAAAAAGAGAAAAAGTATGTATGACTGATTTAGATGAAGCTGTTGAAAAAACGATGATAGGACTACAAAAGAAGTCACGTGTGATTCGCGAAGAAGAGAAAAGAATTATAGCTTTTCATGAAACAGGACATGCTGTTGTAGGAACTTTTACTGAGGGAGCGGATAAAGTTCATAAAGTCACTATTGTGCCACGTGGTAGTGGGACTTTAGGTTATACTTTTCATATCCCTGAAGATGATAAACATATCGTTACAGAAAAACAGCTATTGGCAGAAATTGATGTACTGCTTGGTGGACGTGCAGCAGAAGAAGTCGTTTTTAATATGATTTCGACAGGAGCTGCAAACGATCTAGCTCGTGCAACAGATATAGCAAGAAGCATTATTACAGATTATGGTATGAGTTCTAAATTTAAGAATGTTGCATTGAATAAGCGTGGAGCAGGTTATGTGGGTAACGTAGAACCCCAACTTGTAAGGGAGTATGCAGAAACTACCCAACAGTATATCGATGAGCAAGTAGCTAAAATTATAGCAGAAAGATATAAGAGAGCATGCGATCTTTTAAAGGAAAAAGAAAAATTAGTTAATTATATTGCAACAACTTTGCTAGAAAAAGAAACAATTGAAAATGATGAATTTGAAGCTATTATTGCAAATGAAAATAATCTTGATTCATTAAAAGATGCTAAAGCAGAAGAACAGGATAGTGTTTGTTAGATTGAGAGTAAAAAAAGGGAGTATCTAGAAATACATAATGATTTTAGGTATCTCTAAACCCTCAATAAATAGGTGGTGAATATTTATGGGATATATTCTAGGAACTTCAGGACATGTGGATCATGGCAAAACTACGCTGGTTGAAAGCTTGACAGGAATATATACGAGTCGTTTACCAGAAGAAAAAAAAAGAGGTATGACAATAGAGTTAGGTTTTGCCTCTTTTTCTGATGAACGTGTTGGTACTGTTGGTATAGTTGACGTACCAGGACATGAAAGATTTATCAGAAATATGGTGCATGGTGCATGGGGGCTTGATGGAGCTCTTTTAGTTGTTGCAGCTGATGATGGCTGGATGAATATGAGCGAGAACCATTTGCGAATCTTAAAAGCAATGCAAATTAAAAATATTCTTGTGGTTCTCACAAAGAAAGATTTAGTTAGTGTTGAAACACTAGAGTTGATTCAAGAAGATGTGCTTAGGCATTGTTTTTCTATCTTAGGTTATGAAGTGCCTTGTGTTGCTGTGTCTGCAGTGACAAAAGAAGGGATGGATGAGCTCAAGGAAGCTATAGTAAAGCTTTTGCTTAGATGTCATATAAATAATAATTCAAAACCATTTTTGTATATTGATCGTGTTTTTACATTAAAGGGAATAGGTCTCACTATTACAGGAACACTACGAAGTGGAAAAATCTCTGTAGGTGACAGCCTATCTCTCTATCCTGGAAATGCAGGGTGTAGAGTAAAATCCATACAAAATCATCATAAAAGTGTAGATTCTATATTAGCTCCTGCCAGAACTGCATTAAATCTAAAATTGCCAGACAAAGTAGAAGTTTCTAAAGGGATGTTGTTTTCAAATGACGAAGGTGAACCTATTCTACAAGGGGCAGAGTTATTGATTAGGATTGATGAAATTTTTGATGATAATGGTGAAGGCATTAAAAACCACTGTGAATTAGAAATTGCTCTTGGTAGTACCCACGCAATTGGAACATTGCATATAAATAGCTATGATTCTTCTCTTGCTCGTCTTTCTTTAAGAGAAGCTGTAGCTTCTGCTTGGAATCAAAATGCTGTTTTAATAAGGCATGGTGGTAGTGATATCTTAGCTTCTTGCAGAATTTTAGCTGCTTTTTCTTCGTATAATAGAATTGCCTTTAGAGAAGCTTTCAAAGTATATAATGGGCGGGAACTTGCTTCATGGCAAAGTTATTTGTTCAATCTTTATGGATACGCTTCTAAAGGTCTTGATGTAGGGAAAGAAGGAGATATCATAACTCTTTCTGGTTTTCATTTTGCACCTGCTAAGTTTATTGTTTGGAAGAATAAAATTATAAATGTTGCACAAAGCAGGAATACAGGTTTTACAGTAGAGGAGATTGACCTATCGCCGTTACCACTAAAAGCTAAAACTGCAATATTAAATCACCTTTGTGATGAAGGTGTCCTAACTATGTCAGGAAATATTTATATTGAAAAAGGAAAATCAAGTCAGAATATATCACCAATAGCGAAATCAATATTAAAATCTGCAATAGAAGCAAAAGATAAAGGGATTGATGTTTCACGTCTTAATGTTCCTCAATATAAAAAAGAAGTTCGAGATCTAGTGAAGCTTAATTTGCTTATTTGTATTGAGGATTTACTCTACTATCACAAAGATGTTTTTGATGAGGTTGTTAAAAGAATACTAAAAAACAAAAAAAAAGGTGACCGAATGACAATAGCTGATGTGAGGGATTCAACTGGGCTTTCTCGCAAATATATAATCCCTATTTTAAACATCATGGAAAAAATGAAAATGGTTAGCCGCGATGGTAATGATAGGATTGTCTTATAGATCTTATATGAAAACAAAGATTTGTTTAGCATTAACAGAAGAAACATTAAGTGAAGATTTAAAAGTATTTAATAAATATAAAAATGAAGTTGATGTTTTGGAACTAAGGGTTGATTGTCTTTCCAAAGATGAACTTTTTAATGTACACAGCTTTCCATCTCTTGTAGATGTGCCTGTTATTTTAACAGTTAGACGAGAAAAAGATGGTGGAAAGTTTGCTTATAACGAAGTTGCAAGAACAATGCTTTTCTCTTTAGCTTTGAATTTTAATGATAACGATGTAAAAAAATTTGAATTTATAGATTTAGAAAGTGATTTTTTTGCTCCACGTTTAGAGTATGCTTGCAAGATGTATGGAATAAAGATTATTCGTAGTTTGCATTCAATTGTTGAACCCATAAAAGACTTCGAGCTTGCACTAAGTGAAGTTAGAAAAAACATTTATGATATTATTAAAATTGTAAGTTATTCATTTTCTTTGCATGATACAATTAGCTTATTTCAAGCTACGGTAAAAATAAAAAATGAAGATTTTATTTTAGTTTCTATGGGGAAATATGGTATTGTTTCTCGTATTTTAGCAAATTTAGTTGGTTCGTATTTTGTCTATACTTTTTCTGAAGATTATATAAAAAAACATTCATTAACTGAAGAATTAGTAGATCCGCATACTCTGCTTTCAACATATAATTTTAACAAAATTAACAATTACACGCATATTTTTGGTATTATAGGAGGAGCTGTTAATTCTAGTTTGAGCCCTAGCTTGCATAATTTTAAATTTAAAGCTAAAGAAGTTAATAGTGTATACATCCCCATTTCTGCAAAAACTGTTGATGAAGTTTGTGAATTTGTTAAGTTTCTTGGAATAAGAGCTATTTCTGTTACAACTCCATTTAAAGAAAGTATAGTTTCATATATTGATGAACTTGAAGAAACTAGTAATATTCTAAAATGTGTTAATACTGTTTCTTGTTTTGGAAAAAAAAGTATTGGCTATAATACAGATGTTTATGGTTTTGAAAAATCTTTGCTTGAGTTCTTAAATGGTAATCTTTCTCCCAAAGTATCTGTGCTTGGAGCAGGAGGAGCAAGCAGAGCCGTGTGTTATGTTCTTAAAAAATTGAAGTTTAATAATGTAATTATTTTTAATAGAACTTTGGAAAAAGCTAAAACTGTTGCGTTTTTGTATAATTTTGATTTTGCTTTATTAGATGTTTCTAGTTTGGATGTTTTAAAAGAAAATTCTGATTTAATAATAAATACTACTTCTGTTGGTATGTTATCTGATGAAAATGTATTGCCATTTTATGAATTTTCAGGTTCTGAGTATGTCTTTGACCTAATATATAATCCTGAGAAAACACAACTTTTGAAAAATGCTGAAAAAAAAGGTTGCAAAATATGTAATGGATATAGCATGTTAAAATATCAAGCAGAAGAGCAATTTAATATTTTTATGGGAGATAGACATGATAAGTACTGAAGAACAAAAAAAACTTGTTGGTGAATATGCAATAAAAAGCCTTATATCTGAAAAAAAGATTGTTTCGGGTTCTAAAATTGGAATGGGAACAGGTACTACTATTGAATATGTTATTGATGTTTTAGCTGATTTCGTAAAGTCAGGTGAGCTTAAAGATATAGCAATAGTGCCTACAAGTAGTGCAACTTTGTTAAAGTGTGAACAGTTAGATCTTCCTATTTTTTCGCTTAATTCAAAGAGGATTGCTGGTAGACTTGACATTAGTATTGATGGGGCTGATCGAATTGATGAAAAGAAGAATTTGATAAAGGGCGGAGGAGCTGCTTTATTGCAAGAAAAAATTATTGCATATAATTCAGATGAGTTTGTTGTAGTTGCTGACGAAAGTAAAGAAGTTAAAAGTTTGGTTTGTGACTTTCCTATTCCTGTAGAAATAATTCCATCTGCTTATTACCCTATAGTTTTAGCTTTGCAGAAGAAGGGAATGAGCGTAAAGCTTAGAGAAGGAAAAGGAAAGATAGGTCCTGTTGTGACGGATAGTGGACATCATATATTAGATGTGAATTATTCTTCTGACTTGTCTATCAATCCTCAAATTGAGGAGCTTGAGCTTAATAAAATTGTTGGAGTTGTTGAAAATGGTATTTTCACAAAAACTGATATTGTTTTTGTTTCAAAAAAAGATGGCAAGGTGGTTTGTTATTAGGAGGTTGTTGTATGTCAGTACAAAAGATATGTGCTTTAATTGTTATTTTCATTGGGACGTCTATTGCTTGGGTAATTTTGGGAAGTGCCAATCTAGCTAGAACATCAGATACGTCTTCTTCGTTAAAGTCTTCAATGCAGGCTATGTATGGAGATGAACTAGTTATAGATGCTCCAACTGTATATAAAGAAGAACTTATAAAGAATAAAAATATTGGTGCAACGGATGAAGACGTTATTGAAGCCCCTATGCCTAGAAAGGTTTCAGGAGATTACTCTTATGTGTATGCAAAATTAGAATCTTCGGATATTAAAATGGATGTAAAGTTAGATAGACGAAAGAAAGGTTACTTATGGTTTCCTACCTTTAAGACGCATTTTTCTGCAACTTATAAATTTAAGATTGATGATTTTAATGAAAGCGATCAATACTATATGAGTACTACTTTTGCTTCATCAGATAATATTTATAACAATGTAAAAGTGAATGTGAATGGCAAAGAAATGGAAGACTTTGTCAAACTTTTAGTGAATAAAGAATTACCTATTGAGATAAACGAAAAGGGAGAGGTATTGCTTAATATAGAGTATGATGCTACAGGAATGGAAACATTGCAGTACAACGTGGCATCAGATAGTAATGATTTAGTGCAAGTGAATAATTTTAAATGTGTTATTACTACAGATTTTGATGACTATGATTTTCCACGTAACATGTTTTCTCCAACTACAAAAGAAGACACGGCAACAGGTGTTGTGCTTACATGGAATTTTATAAATACAATTACAGGAAAAAGCATAGGTTTAATTATTCCTAATAAATTAACACCAGGCTATATAACTGCTCGTGTTTCTTTTTTTGCTCCTATTCCATTGTTGTTTTTCTTTATTGTTCTTGTGATGATAAGTACTGTTTCAAAACAGAACATTCACCCAATGCACTTTTTCTTTTTAGCTTTGTCTTTCTTTTCTTTTCATTTGATGTTTTCTTATTTTTCTGACCAAATGCATATTTATTTGAGTTTTGCACTTGCAGCTATAGTGTCTTTAATCTTGACGGTGACTTATGTTATGCACTTTTTGTCTAAAAAGATGAGTTTTATTATTATTCCAATAACACAGATTATATACTTGTTTGTGTTTTCATTTTCATTCTTGTTTGATGGAATTACAGGATTGATTGTTACAATATGTGCTGTCACCACTTTGTTTGTTTTAATGCAATTAACTGCAAAACAAAATTGGCAAGAAGTTTTTAATCCTACAAAAAAGACAGAATAATGTGTGGAGGATATTGTGGAAATAAAAGCTCAGTCATTGGAAGAAGTCCTTTGTGGTATAGTATTAG
>CAUUAF010000006.1:0-30146 GCA_963543085.1 uncultured Treponema sp.
AAGGACAAGGTTGACTTTTGCTAGAGCAGAAGTCAACTTAGTTACGTTTGATATGAAAGACGTCTTATTGGGGGACTGTAAAATTTATGAAACTAAATACATTCCAAGAATGTTGGTAGTAATTTTTCCTAGAGACAATTACATTTGCAGTTGTATTATTTTCCTTCACTTATTAGACTTTCTAGTTTAATGAGCTCTTCATCTATTTCTTCTTTTTCTTTGTTGTTAGTCTCTATGTCTTCTTTAAGTTTTTCTATTCGTTTCTCATAATTTTTAATTTCATTTTCACAGTTTTCTATTGCTTTATTCATATAGGTTATCTTAGTTGAAATTGAGTCTTTTTTAAGATTTAAATTGCAATACTCAATGTTATGGTCTATAGTTTTAATTTGTGACTTTAGGCATATAATTTCTTTAATATCATCAAAATGAGTACAAGAGTCTTCAATATCCGTCATAGTACTATCTAAAAATGGAGCCACAAACTCAATAGCAATATTTTTCAAAGTCTCATCAACCGCTTCATCTATTTTTTTTATTTGCAAGTTAAGGTTAGAAATCTGTTTTGAATGCGATATATTTCCACAAAGCCCTTGCATTTTATCAAGCAGAAAGGTTTCTTCTTCTTCGATATCTAAAACACGATTTTCAAGATCTGTTCTACTATCTTCTGCTTCAATTATTGTTTTACGGAGATTTACAAGTTCTTCATCCATCTTGCCTTCATTAAATAATGAAAAAACCTCTTCAGCCTCAAATATTTCACTACTATGCTTACAAAGTTTTTTCTCAATATTTTTTTTCAACAAAGATATTTTAAATTTATTCCCTGCAATCTTTCTGTTAATGTTAAATTTACTTAGAAAACCTGCTTCTTTTTTTTCTTCATCAAGAGCATCTGTAGAGCTAGACAACTCTTCTATTTCTATTTCTGCTTTTTCAATCTCATCATCTAACATACTAAAATATTCTAAATCCTTAAAAGACTTATAAAACGTAAGAGCAAATCTCACCTTTAATTTTGAAATTGAAGAATCGCTCTCTTTTAGAGATTTTGATATCTGTTTTTTAAACTTGTATAATTCAGTCAATCTTTCATAACTAGACTTAATTTCTAATATATTACTTGTCAACAAAGCCCTTTCTTCTAACATTTTGCTATAAGATAAAGCTAAATTTTCATTAATGGAAGAAGAATCATTATCAGAAAGCAACAACTTCTTACCTAATCTTTTATACAAAGCTATCAGCTCATTATTTTTTTCATCTAATTTTCTTCTTAGAACTAAAATATCTTTTTCAATGTTTGCCATACTTTTCTCCATCAAAAATCAATTTTCTTTGCATTAGTATGCAATGTTTCCAAATTATAAAAGTTTCTTGCCATTTTAGACATTAGATGAACCACGATACTCCCTAAATCTATCAACTTCCAATCAGAACCTTGATCATTTTTCCTTTTTGTATACCACGAATCCAAACCTATTTTTTTCATTTCTTCAATCAAACTATTTTCTAAACCTACAGCATGAATAGGACTTGAAACAGTAGCTATGATAAAAAAGTCTGTCCATATATTTGCATCACGCAAATCCAATATAACTACATCAATTGCTTTAGAAAGAGTTAAGAATTTTGCAATCTTCACTGCTCCATCATAAAAATCAACATTTTTCTCCATAATAAGCTCCATAATTAAACTCAGCGTCCATTAATTAAAACCTAATTTTTATCACCAGACCTTACAAAATATCCGTTAAAATCAGAACCAATAATTAGGGTAAAATCCACACCTGTCTCTGTTCCATAGTATTCTTCATTTCTTTTAATTTCTGCTGTCTGAATATTAGAACACTGTATGACCTGTGACACAATTTTTGCAATAGCAGCATTCCCAATTCTGTCAATCAACAATGTTTTTTTCACATCACTAGACTCTGCATTTCCTATCTGTACTACATCATAACCAAAACTTGAATATATTTCTGCGGTTGTTTTTGCTAAATTCTTAACTTCTGTTCCATTCAATATCTCTAAAGCATAAACACGCTCTAACGTTACCCCATCTTCGGATGCTAAAGTTGAAAGAGTTTGTCTTATAATCTCTTTGAGTTGTAAACCGTCCCTAAAAGGAAACAAAAGTTCTTTACCATCTACTAGTCTAACAGAACCTGTAACACGTTGCGGAGAAAGGCGTTCCAAATCTAAACTACTAAGAGATTGAAACATGAGCTTTAAATCTCTACTTTCCATATTTGATTTAAAAAACGGAGAAATAGCAGAAAAATATTTTGCATCAAAAATATAGGATGACTCGTCATTTAACCTTCTAAAAAAAGCAATAATCGCTTTTTGTTTTCTCGAAGCGACATCTCCTTCGTTATCACTTTCACTGCTGTATAGCAGATAATCTATTGATTTCTCTCCATCCAACAAAACAGAACCTGATGGCAAAAGTATTCTTTTATTTCCTTGCATAACATCTACAGGTGTTGGTATAAAAAGAGAAATTCCCCCGAGCATGTCAGTAACACGAGCAAAATCATTTACTGAACAAACAATATAATATGGGATTTTAATTCCAGTTAGACGTTCAACCTTGGTCTTAAAAGCTTCCACACCTTTCTCTTCGTAAAGAGAAGAAATGCCATCAGTTCTTCCAAGCTCGTCCAAAATCATGCCTGTATTATTTGGGATATCAAACATGATAGCTCTTTTTGTTTTAGAATAAAAAGCAATCATGTTAGTTGAAATAGGAATTCCTTTTTCTTCCACAATAAACAATATCTTCACCACTTCATCGTTAGAAGTAGCCGAATCAGATGGGTCACTATTTATTTTAAAATACAACAACACAAAAGATATAAGTAAAACTGCAAGTATAACAACCAAGAATAAATCATTTTTGTGAAAAAAAGAGCCAGCCATATTTTTTGAAAACCTGTTAGGCTATTTCAAAAAACAGCCTAACACTATCTTCAAGCAAAGTTTTTGCTATAAGTGTTGATTGTGTTTGCCATGTCGTCAAGAGAAACTTGTTTCATAACACCACCCAATTCCCAAGCAACTCTAGGCATTCCATACACAACAGAAGAAGCTTCATCTTGCCCTAATGTCCTAGCCCCTTCAATATACATATCTCTCAAAGCTTCAGCACCATCTTTACCCATACCTGTCATAATAATTCCTAAAGCATGATTTTGATATTCCTTTGTAACAGATTCAAAAAGAACTCCAACACTGGGCTTATGTCCATTTTTTGGAGGTGTATCCGTTATATGAGCAATCGTAGCAAGAGATCTTTTTTCTACTGTGAGATGTTTTCCACCAGGTGCTATGAGAATACGTCCTTTTTTAATCACATCTCCTTCTGCAGCCTCTTTCACTTCCAATGGACAAATCTTATTCAAGCTCTTTGCAAATTCTTCAGTAAACCCCGCTGGCATGTGTTGCACTACAACTATTGGTTGTCCCAAATTCTCATCAAGCCCTGCAAAAACCTGTCGTAAAGCATTAGGACCACCTGTAGAAATACCAATAGCAATTATTTGAATATTAGAAGGTGCCCTTACTGCTGTAGGTTTCTGTCCTTCAATCTTACTTCCGAAATTACTAACAACACTAGGACGTGTTGTTGTTGAAAAACTTGAAGGCTCTCTACTGGTTAAGGCAGAAGACGACGTAGAAGAAGATGATGATGTAGTTTTTCTCATTCTATACTTTCTTCCATAAACCAACAACATGCTAGAAAGCTGTTGTGCAACATCATTTAGATTGATTTGACCAGAAGGTTTAGTGATAAAATCCACTGCTCCCATATCCAAACAATCCATTGTAACACGAGCTCCCTCAGTTGCAAGACTTGATAACACAATTGTTGGAATCTTTATTCCCCTAGCCTTAGTTTCCTTTAAGAATTCAAGCCCATTCATTTCAGGCATTTCTATATCTAGCACAATCACATCAGGGTCAACTCTTTCAAGTTTTTGTAAGGCAAAACGTCCATTCATAGCTTTATCTGCTACCACAAGACCTTCTGTAGATTCAACAATCTTACCTATCAAATTACGCATCATAGACGAGTCGTCAACAATCAAAACTTTAATATCATCCATAAATTATACCTATCCCCTCCTAGCCTGATAACTTTAAGGCTTATAAAATTAACCTTTTTTATAAAAACACGCCCATTGTGTCTTCAAAAACTGAAACTGTGTTTCCATACCAAATAAAGATTCAGAGTGTCCAATAAACAAAAAACCTTGTGGATTTAATGCTCTATAGAACCTATCAACAACCTCTTTTTGTGCTTTTTCATCAAAATATATTAACACATTCCTACAAAAAATCACATCAAAATCAGTACGTTTAGACTCATGCTTCAAATTATGATAGTCAAATTTAACCATATTCATAATAGTTTTTTTTACTTGATACCCATCTGGCACTTTATCAAAACATGTATTTAAATAGAACTCAGGAATACCCTGCACCTTCTGCTCACTATAAAACCCCGCTTGTGCCGTCATCAAACATTTTAATGATAAGTCAGATGCTAGCACTTCTCCTGTAAAACCTGGTGGCAAGTGCTTTGAAAGAACCATCGCAATGGTATAAGGCTCTTCTCCTGTCGAACATCCTGCACTCCATATGGCAATACGCCTTTTTCCTGTATCTTTCTTTAATTTAATCAATTCTGGAATAACATAATTTTGCAATGCATCAAAATGTGGTTGATTTCTAAAAAATCTTGTTAAGTTGGTAGTAACAGAATCCAAGAGATTTTTCATTTCTTCTTTGTTACTTGTTATAAGCCTATAATAGTCTGATGGTGTTGCAAGAGTCTTCTCTCTAAGTTTTTCTTTTAACCTACTTTCAAGAATAGATCTATTGCTACTAGAGAAAGTAATGCCACTTTCGTTATAGATTACAGTTTTAAAATCTTCAAATTCTTTATCTGTTAAAAACTCTGCCATACTTACTCCTAAACATATTTTACTATTTCCTCTATCTAACTACTTCCTTTGACTAAGAATACATAAAAACATATAATACACATACTATGTTATTGTTAAAAAAAAAGCAAGTTTCAACAATTGTATTAATAATACTTTTTTTAGTTTCTTGTTCAATTGACTATGGAAATAATCAAAGAAAGCTAGAAAAAAGCCCTAACATTGTATTTAAAGATATAAAAGTAGATAGATACGAAGAGAATAACGCTCAGTTAGCAATAGAGTGTGAAAGATTAGAAATGTATACAAAAGACAAAA
This sequence comes from uncultured Treponema sp., assembly GCA_963543085.1. Taxonomy (GTDB): domain Bacteria; phylum Spirochaetota; class Spirochaetia; order Treponematales; family Treponemataceae; genus Treponema_B. Next base: position 5,274 of record CAUUAF010000006.1, read on the forward strand.
TATGGGTTGGAAAAAATATTGAGTTCGTACAATTCGAAAAGAACACGGATATTGATGAATTTTTAGGTAAAGCTGGGCTCATTCTGATAAACAATCAAGACGAAGAATATTTTTTATCAGACTCCGTAGAATTTAATGCAAAAAAAGAAAAGTTAAAGATTTCTAGTCCTGCTCTTTGTTGGATCAAAAAAGAGTCATACCTTGCAAGTCCGCATGATGCTTTAGTCTCAATAGAAAAAGAAAATGAAATGTCTATAAAGGGTTCTGGCTTTATTGCAAACACATCTAGTAAAGAATTTGAATTGACTAATCAAATTGAAGGAGAAATAGAGACACTAGATGAAAAAACTAATGAAGAATAAAAGGTGCTAACATAATGAAAAAAAACATAACCATATTATTATTTTTGCTTCTCACTTTTAGCATTTTGAATGCAGCAAAATCAAAAATTAAGTTCTCTGCCTCTTCAATGCAAGGTTCAATAAAAGACGGACAGAACTCCACATCTCTCACAGGAAATGCAATAGTTACTGTTGATACTATGGAAATAAAAGCTGATAGAATTGAGATTTATGGTAAGGACTATAGATACTTAAAAGCCACAGGAACAGTTACAGGAGAGGATAAAGAAAAAGGCTTTTCTTTTTCTAGCAACTTTATGCAATATGATAGAGATAAGGAAGTTGCAACTTTCTTTGGAAAAACAGAATTAAATGACACAAAAAACGACGTTAAAATCACATCAGAACATATCGAATATAATCAAAAAGCAGAAACAATGCTAATGCAATTTGACGTAAAGATTTTACGCAAAGAAATCACTTGTACATCTATGTTCGCAATGTACAATAGAAAAAGTTCGGCCCTTAATTTAACAGGTAGACCAATTGTTACAAAATCCAAAGATACATTTCAAGCTGCAAAGATATCTGTCAACTTAGACACAGAAGATATAACACTTGAAGGAAGAGTTTCAGGAAATGTAGTTGAAGAAAGACATGATACAACAGAAAAAACTAATACTATGGAAAAAAAGAAAAATGAGCAAATAAAAACTGAAACTTCTGGACTCAAAGATGAAGATAATGGCCAAGACAAAGAAAACTAAATACAATCCAACAAATAAAAAGAGGCTTATATGCAAGATGAAAATATAACTGGAGATACTATTGAAGAAAAAGAAGATGTTGCCACATATGATGAAAACATAACTGAAAAACTTTCAGTACTAAGGGTTGATGACTTGCATAAATATTTTAGAAAGAAACATGCTGTAAAAGGTGTTTCTTTTTCTATGAAACAAGGTGAAGTTGTAGGTTTATTAGGACCCAATGGAGCAGGAAAAACAACTTCTTTTTATATGATAGTAGGTTTTTATAGACCGAATAAGGGAAATATCTATCTAAACGATATTTGTCTAACAAAACTCCCTATGTATAAAAGAGCAAGAGCAGGTATTTCATACCTACCACAAGAGGCATCAGTTTTTAGAAAACTTTCTGTTGAGCAAAATATTTATTCAATCTTACAAATGCGAAAAGATATAAACAAAGCCCAAAAAAAAGAAAGATTGGAATTTTTACTCTCAGAATTTGGAATAACTAAAAATAGATACCAAGCTGCCTATACTCTTTCAGGCGGTGAACGAAGAAGAACAGAAATTGCTCGTGCCTTAGCAATTGAGCCTAAATTTCTATTACTTGATGAGCCATTTGCAGGGATAGACCCTATTGCGGTTCATGATATAAAGTCAATAATACGCCTTTTAGCCGAGCAAGGAATAGGAATCCTAATAACAGACCATAATGTTCGTGACACATTAGAAATTACAGATAGGGCTTACATTATAGGTCAGGGAGAGATTGTTGAAGAAGGCTCAAAAGATAAAATATTAAATTCAGAAATTGCAAGAAAAATATATCTAGGCGAAGAGTTTAGAATGTAAGCTTGCTCTTTGAAGGGTAATAACATGATTGAGGCAATAGCTTTTTTGGGTAATTATGGAAATGAATATGCAAGAACTAGACATAATGTAGCTTGGATGTTTTGTGAAAGATTGGAACTTACTAAAAATCTTAATTGGATTTCTAAATTTAATGGAAACTATGCAAAACTTTCTTTGAAAGAAAGAAATCTTCATTTTATTAAACCACTCACATACATGAACTTATCAGGGGTGAGCGTAGGAGAACTTTGCTCCTTTTATAAGATTTCTCCTTCTTCTCTATTAGTGCTTCATGATGAAGTAGAACTTCCTTTGGCAACCATTAGCTTAAAATATTCAGGTGGTCTTGCAGGACATAATGGCTTGAGATCAATAAAAGAAACAATCGGAAGCCAAGACTTCTGGCGACTCAGAATAGGCATAGGTCGACCTGCTCCCAAGAGTGAAAAAAACATAGATATGGCCTCTTATGTGCTTTCTAGGTTTTCATCTGAAGAAGAAGATATTCTCTACAACAATATTATTCCAATAAACGAAATATTTTCTTCCATAGAAAAAGGAGAAGAATTAGAAAATATTATTAAGCTATATTCTAAGATTAAGCCCAAAGTATTACCTTAATTACAAAAACAAGAAATCATTGTTGCCAATTTTTCAATATATTCTCTAGTCGCTATACCTAATACCTATTTTTTAATTTTCTACTCTTTTTATTTAAAATCTAAATTTTAGCATTAACACATCTTACCAAAACATAAACAAAAAATTCCTAATTATCTATATTTAAAAATTATATTAAAAATGTTACAATATTACATATTAGTGAGTATGTCTATTTTTAAGGGATGGTTATGAAAAAGTATTGCTTGTTATTGTGTTTTTGCTTATCGGTTTTTAATATTAATTCAAGTGTTGTTCTTGATGACTTAGCTGGAGCTGTTGGAACTTTCTGGACAGATTCAAATGGATTACCTTCAAATTTAATTTTGGATATTGTTCAAGATGACATAGGTTATATGTGGCTTGCATCTTATGACGGGCTAATTCGCTTTGATGGCTTAACTTTCACAAAGTTTACTAAAGCCGACTATGGATTTACAGGGCTTTCTCCACGCGTTTTATGCAAAGGCAATGACGGCTCTTTATGGATTGGAACTAATGTTTCAGGACTGTACAACTACAAAAATAAAAAATTCATTCATTATGGAGCGGAAGCTGGCTTACCAAATATTTCAATACGTGCTTTGAAGTTTGATAACAATAACAGACTTTGGGTTGGCACTGCAGGGGGACTTGCATATCTTGGAGATGAAGGTCAATTTGTTCCATTATCTGATGAAGTTAACAATGCATTAGGCACTGTTGCAATGATTCTACCTGTAAAAGACACAATTTGGGTAGGCTCAAACTTAAATGGAATTAAAGTGATAAAGAATGGTACACTAATCGATGCACCATATCTAGAAGGTGCAGAGAATGAGATATTTTCAGCTGGCTATTTAGATTTTGATAATTCTATTTGGCTGGGAACTGTTTCTGGTCTTATGTATCACATAAAAGATAACAAGGTCGAAAAAATATATGATTATGATATTATGCACTCTGCTAGTGTAAATGGTTTTGTTCGCCTAAAAAATGGAACTATGTTTGTAGCAACATATAAGGGCTTAGGGCGATTTACGCAAGATGGATATGATCTTTTTTCTGAAGAAAAAGGATTGCCTGATAAATTAGTTTCAACAATATGCCAAGACAGAGAAGGAAATCTATGGATTGCAATGAAAAACTCTGGAATTGGGAAATTTAGTAGAAGTAAATTTTTGGATATTACAAAAGCTGCCTACCTACCTCCACAAACAATCAATTCAGTTTTAGAAGATATTGACAAAAATATCTGGAGTACTAGTGATAACGGTGTAACATGTATAATCAACACTGATATTTCGAATGAACGTAAAGCTATGATTGCTTCACTTCTTTCTCGAATGAAAGGCATCAGAGTAAGACAAGTGAGAGAAGAAAGTGATGGCACTCTCTATTTTGCAACATATTCTGATGATGCTCTTTTAATCTTTGATAGAAACGGAAAGATTAAAACAATAACAAAAAAAGAAGGATTACCGAATAATAGAATTAGGTTTTCTTATAGAGATGCAAAAGGTTTCTTATGGATTGGAACTACAGCTGGGCCTGCTCTATATATTTCTAATAAGGTAATTAAGATACCAGAAGAACTGCTTCCAAGCTCTTTTATTCTTTCTATTTTAACAGACCATAAAGGAAATTTGTGGATAGGTACTGATGGTGGAGGTGTTGCAAAGCTTAGTGTGAATAAAAACAATGATAGCGATGTTTCATTTGCATTAGAAAGTGTATACAACAATGAAAATGGTCTTAGCGGTAATATAATTTTTAGAATTACAGAAGATGATGCAGGAAATTTATGGTTTTCTACAAGTGCTGGTCTCACTCTTTATAAAGATGAGAAATTCTATTCTGCTAATAATTCAATAGGATATTCTGATGAGCAAATTTTCAATGTAATTCCAGATGCTTTTGGAAATATTTGGATTATAGCTCCTCAAGAATTAATATTAGTTCCTCTTGACACTTTTACTCAAGCAGTGCAAGAAGATAAGCTTTCGAAAGACATAATACGATATGACAAACTAGATGGTATAACAGGGCAGATGGTAGGTAACTCATGGCTACATTTAACAGCTGACAATAAGCTTTATGTGCCAACATCAAAAGGTGTTTCTTTGTGTGACCCTCGCTATGACGTTTCTAATCCACTACCTCCTCCAGTAGTTATTGAAAACATCATAATAGATGGAAAAAGTCTTGAAGCAACGGGAGAAAAACTTAAAGTGCCAGCATCTTCAAAGCGCATTGGTTTTAAGTTTACAGCTTTGAGCTACACAGTCCCTGAACGTGTAAACTTTGAATATAAACTTGAAGGTTATGATGAAAAATGGATTTCTTGTGGAACAAAAAGAGATATTGCCTATACTAATTTGAGTCCCGGCAACTATACTTTTAAGGTTAGAGCCACAAATAATGATGGAATCGTCAATAAAAATGGTTTTTATGTCTCTTTCTACAAAGAGGCATTTTTCTATCAAACTATATGGTTTTATGTATTTTTATTCTTAGTGATTGTAGGATCTGTTGTGTTAGGAGTTCAATTTAAAATTCGTAGTTTGCGTAAAAAGGCAGAAGAGCTCAATACAATTGTAAATGAAAAAACAGAAGAGCTTGCAAAAGAAAAAGAAAAAACTGATAAATTACTAAAGAATATTTTTCCACCTACTGTAATGGAAGAGCTTATTGCAACAGGAAAATCTAAACCAAGAGTCTATCCATCTGTCAGTATTTTATATGCGAATTTAGTTAATTTTACAAAATCTGCTGGAGATAGTTCTTCTGAAGTTGTTATTTTTTCTAAATTGAACAAGATATTTACTCACTTTGATGAAATTATGAATGAGTGCGGTTGCGAAAGAATTAAAACATTAGGATATGGTTATATGGCATGTTGTGGACTCAAAGGAGAGTCTTTACATGCAGAAAAACTTTGCAAGGCTGCGATAGGAATTTTAAAATCGTTAGATAGGCTTAATGTAGAAACTGGAGCTTCGTTTCAAATTAAAATAGCAATCGATTCTGGAGCTGTAACAGGTGGTATTGTAGGAGAAAGCAAGTATATTTTTGATGTATTTGGTGACGTTGTAAACAAGACATTTAGGTTGGAAGCTATAACTACACCTATGGCTTGCACAATTTCTAGCAACACAGCAACTTTACTAAAAGGAGCCCTTCCAATATATAAAAGACCTAATAGGTCTATTAATGGAAAAACCTTATCTGAAAACTACTATCTAATTTATAAAGATATATCTATGAAATCAAATATAGATTTGCAAACTTATTGCAAACAACTAGTTACATATTTCAAGAACAAAGAATATACACAATGCCGAAGCTTGCTAGCAAAAATTGACGTTACATTGCTTGAACCAGAAATTGCAAGTAAAATTGAAATTATCAGAAAAATATGTTTTGAAGCTTTCTAAGAAACATAAAAAAGGTGTATTCACCTTGAATACACCTTTTTAAGAACTTAAAAAATACTGATTGGATGATCCAATTTTAAATGTATTGCCTACAAGAAAATATATTCCAAATATCAAATAAGGATATCCAGTGTAATTTACACAATACGCTATCACCATCACAATTACTCAAAGCGTAAAACACGCTTTGAGTAAACTTAAACTCCTATTCTTCTTCAATTTCCTCCATAAATGCTTTTGCACTTGTAATAACTTCTTCAGCAGTTTTTCCTGAAATTGAATCATAATGATCAAAAGACATTTCAAAAGAGCCTGTACCACTTGTCATTGAGCGAAGATCAATAGCATAACGCAAAAGCTCTTTATGTGGAGCTTGGGCTCGCAATTCTTCTATTCCATTACTGAGTGAATCTTGCCCCAAAATACGTCCACGTCTTGAAGAGAGATCGCTCATAATATCCCCAAGATAGGCACTTTCCACATAAACTGTAAGATTCATTATAGGTTCTAGCAAAACTGGTCCTGCTTCTTTCATAGCATTTCTAAAAGCGTTGCGTCCTGCAATCTTAAATGCCATTTCTGAAGAGTCAACAGGGTGTTCTTTTCCATCAAGCACTGTAACAGCAACATCAACTACAGGATATCCTGCCAAAACACCTTTTTGCATAGCTTCTAAAACACCTTTTTCAACGCCTGGTATATAACCTTTAGAAATAGCTCCACCAAACACTGCATTAGTAAAACTATATTTTTCTCCACGTGCAAGCGGTGCTATTGAAAGAACTACACGCCCAAATTGACCGTGACCTCCAGATTGCTTTTTATGAGTGTATTCTGCTTGTGCTTTTCTTTGAATTGTCTCTCTATAGGCAATACGTGGAGTATTTGTAATAATTTCAACCTTGGTTTGTTTTTCAATCTTTGACAAAATAATTCCAGTATGCACATCTCCCATACCTGAAAGAACATTTTGTTTTGTTTCAGGGTTAAAAACAAAAGATACAGTCATGTCCTCTTCACAAACTTTATAAAGAGCTTCTGTAATTTTGTCTTCTGTTTTTTTCTCCTTTGCAGAAACTGCAATAGAATATATAGGTTCAGGTGTTTTTAATTTAACAAATGGTAATGCATCTTGTGATGTTGAAAGAGTATCATTAGTCTTTGTAAATGCCAATTTTGAAATAATTCCTACATCCCCTGCAGGTAAAGAAGACACTTCAACAATCTTTTTACCAATACTCTTGTATATTTTCCCAATTCTCTCTTTCTTATCTTCTCTCAAGTTATATACTTCACTATCAGGAATTAAGCTACCTTGAACCACTTTGATATAAGAAAGTTTACCAGAAAACTGATCATTAGAAGTTTTAACCACAAGAGCAGAAAAAGGAGCTGTCTCATCAACTTTAATTGATACAGCTTCTCCATTTTTATCCAAACATCTCTCAAGAGAGCCCTCGCTTGAGGGCACTATTTCATCAATAAACCTTAATAAAGATGTAATCCCCACTCCAGTTAACGCAGAACCTGCAAAGAACGGAACAATCCTATTATCTTTAATACCTAAACTCAAACCTTTTGCAATTTCTTCAGGACTAAGTTCTCCTTCATCAATGAATTTAATCATCAAATCATCATCGCCTTCTGCACTAGCTGCTGCTAATAGTTCAAGTTTTTCTTTGTATATAGCTACATAGCTTTCAGGAATAGGACATTCTTTTTCTTTGCCATTCTCCATTATGTATGCACTGCCATGCAGAATATCAATAACACCTTTTAAAACTTCTCCTTCATAAAATGGGATAGTTACAGGAAAGACATCCACTGCAAATTGCTTTTTAACATCTTGTAGGCAGTTTTCAAAATCAGACTTTGCATCATCCATTTTATTTGCAAAAATAAGACGTGCTTTGTTTCTACTATTAAGATTACGCCAAAACTTAATTGTTTCAATCTGAACACCTACTCTACCATCAAGAACTATACAAGCCATTTCCGAAGACCTAAAAGCTAAAATCACTTCTCCCACAAAACCTGAAAGACCCGGAGTGTCCCAAAAATTTATTACTTTATCCTTAAAAGATAAATGTGAAAGAGAAGAATATACTGAAAATTTTCTTTCAATTTCTTCTTGTGTGTAGTCAGAAACAGTTTTACCATTCTCAACACTTTCCATCTTATCTATAGTGCCTGTAGAAAAAAGGATTCGCTCAAGCAAGGTCGTTTTCCCCGATTGCCCATGCCCTGCTATTGCAATGGTACGAATGTTATTGGTTGTAGTATTCATAAAAAACTCCTTTATAATGAAATATTCATAATATTATTTCAGAAAAAAAACGATAGACCAATTCTAGCACTAAAACTATTTGCAAAAGTATTCACTGCGTTAAAATTCTCACTTTTAAGCTTCTCTTCAAAAATAAGCTGTTGGTCAGGAAGCTCAAAAAACCTATATGTTCTTATGTTCATAAAATACAGCATGTCACCAAGTCCAACACAAAAACCAATTTTATTATTAAAAGAATATGTAAACACAACATTTGCACCAAGCCCTAGCATCATATCCGTTTTAGTGTATGATATTTTTATATTTTCTGCTACGAGACCACTCATACTAAAATGAGTTGCCCCAAAACCTAACCCAATCTGAAATAATAAATTGTATGGTTTGTTTTCAAATGTCTTATATGCTAAGCCTAATTGCAAATCTGTTACCACAGACCGATATTTTGATAAATCTGGTGAGAAGTTAATAAAATTAGTTTTAATACTTTGTGGAAATGCAAACTGAAAAGAAAAATACAAAAAGTCAGCATCTAACTCTAACGAAAGCCCCACACTGTATGAATGATCTTTGTAGATATCATCAACCACAGGAGACACAATTTTTTTATAATCTTCTGTAGTCTTAGACTCATCTTGTTGCACCTTCGTATGCAACGAGTGCATTATAAAAACTGGAGAAATAAAAAAAGAATTCTTAAGTGGAAAAAGCAATGAAAATACTAATGTATAAAAAGAAATGAAAAAGAACTTTTTCATTGCTCATGTCACCTATATTCTAAATGAAAAACCGGCTTTTACTCCAAAGTTATTCGCAAATGCATTTTTTCCAAAACTTGCAGTATCGCTATCTTTTAGCTTTCCATCTTTTGATATTTTATAAGTGAACGTATTACCACTTTTAAGTTTTCCTACAAGGCTTAAGTCGCTACCTAAATCATAAAAATAAAATGAATCATGAACAGAAAAAAACAAACCAATGCTATCAGAAAAATAGTAAGTTAAACCTATATCTGCCCCAACTCCTAACATTTTGATTATGCTCATCTCGCTAATACTATCTATCAAAGAAGTGTCTACAGGAGTGCCATCACTTTTTTTCATGCTTGAAAGAGATGTTATTGGTAAATCTCTTTGAGACTTTGCCCAATTGAAAGCAAGACCAGTTCCAATATACAACTGAACAGGTGAACTAGAAAAAAGATTTATATAAAACCCAGCTTGAGTATCTGTAATTATGGATGAATTAAGTTTAGTTAGAGATGAAGCATGCAATACGATGTCCATAGGTGAAGGAGTTTTAATTGAAACATTAAATGGAAATCCCACATTTATAGAAACATAACCTCCAAATTCGTTATATGTAAAATCCCTACCAAACTTTAAATCAAGACCGACCATCATGGAATTATACATTTTCTTTGAAGAAGCATTTTCGATAATTGCTTCTCCTTTTCCTAATACCCCAAGTTCTGTCTCCAATATATTTGTAAATGCACTATCAATTTTATACTTAGACAATGCATAATGATTCATATAAGAAAAACCAACACCTCCAGAAAGCTTAAAGCCTTCAGAAAAAAGAGCAAATGATAACAAAAACAACAAAAAAACTATGGTATTTCGTTTAGTCATATGAATTCTCCTGTCCACAAATCTCTAACATCTCTATTATAGCACTTATCAAGCACAAAATCAATTAAATAAAAAATTAATTAAGTATATTCATTGCCTTTTCTATTCTTGTTGTAGTCTCCTCTAAACCCAATATTTTAATTGAACCTATAAGAGGAGGACTCACCTTACTACCTGTTACTGCAACTCTAATAGGCATCATAAAATCTCCTGTTTTAATTCCCATACTTTCACTTTTTTCCTTAAAGAGCAAGAAAGCTTCATCTTCGCTCAATAAAATAGCTTCTTTTAATAGCTCTTTTGCTATACTCAATACTTCATGAGTTTTTTCTGCGTCCAATTTTTTAGGAATTAACTCTTCTTTAGATAGAGAAGGCAAATCTTCAAACAAAAACCTCAACATAAGTGGAGCTTCTGTTAAATGATGAAGTCTTTCTTTGATTAAAGGCATTGCTTCCATCAATATTTTTCTTTGCTCTTTTGTAGGTTCTATATCTGTTTCATCTGCAAAAATCACAGCTTTAACACCATCCACCTTTTGAATTTCCTTTGTCTCTTTTTTAAATATAGAATTAGCAATGAATGGCCATGTAAGATTAAAAAGTTCTTCGTCAGATTTCTGCCTTATATACTGACCATTAAACCAATCAAGTTTTTTGTAGTCAAAAACAGCAGGAGCTTTGTTTAAGTGAGCAACGTCAAAAAGTCTACCCAAGTCTTCTAATGAGTATAAATCCCTTCCCTCTTCGTAGGACGCACCTAACATTGCCACATAATTGATTATTGCTTCTTTAAGATAACCTGAATTTCTAAACTCATTGCAACTTGTAGCACCATGACGCTTAGAAAGTTTTTGTCCGTCTTGCCCCATAACCATTGGTAAATGACAAAATGTTGGAGCTTGCCAGCCAAATGCCTCATACATAATCACGTGCATAGGTGTAGAAGGTAACCATTCTTGTGCCCTCATAACATGAGTGATTCCCATAAGGTGGTCATCAACAATATTTGCTAAATGATAGGTGGGAAAACCATCACTTTTTAATAGAATCTGATCAGGATTTATATCCTCATTTTTCCACTCAATATCCCCCAATATCAAATCCTTAAACTTAGTGCTTCCTTCAAGAGGAACTTTTAGACGAATTACATAAGGAATACCGCTTGCAATTTTTTCTTTTACTTCGTTCTCAGTGAGTTTTCTGCACTCTCTGTCATATCCTGGAGGCATTTTATTCATTGTTTGGATTTTTCTAATTCTCTCTAAGCGTTCTGCATCACAAAAACAATAATAGGCAAAACCTTTTTCAACCAACTCATGTGCATATTTTTTGTATAATTCAAATCTCTGAGATTGCACATAAGGTCCACAAGGTCCCCCCTTATCTCCACCTTCATCCCATTCAAGCCCAAGCCATTTTAATGTGTCATAAAGATTTTTTTCATATTCAGAATTGTATCTAGTTCGATCGGTATCTTCTATTCTTAGAATAAATTTACCACCATTAGCCCTTGCATATAGGTAATTAAACAAGGCAGTTCTAACTCCACCTATATGCTGAAACCCTGTAGGAGAGGGTGCATATCTAACTTTAACTTGCATAATGCCTAAACTATAACATAAGAAAAAGCATTGATTCAAGGCGTTAAGAGATTGAAAGCTTGTACTTTAGCATTATAAATATTATTGAAAAGGGCTACACTTATAAGGAAGATAAAATATATTAAAATGCTGTGTTATGTGTTGAGAATGACATTTCTTTCAACAAGCATAAAAATTATCTTGAAAGAATTTTTTATTCTTTGAATAAGGCTAAAAATCATTTTTACTATAATTTTATAGTTTTTTAATAAGAAAAATGATATAGTTAGAGACGTGAAAAAACTATCTTTACACTTAAATATAAGCTGTGATTTCCCATATTGGCTATATAAGCTTTCCGAAAATAAATTCAAATCAAAAGTGTACATTAAGAAATGTGAATATAGTACATTAGCTAATGTTATGGTTGTACATTAGCTAATGTACTGCCCCCAAATCGCTCGACTTAGGGATCGCAAATCGAGCGATTTCGCTACCCTAAGTCGAGCGGTTTGCATATGCGAGATCGAGCGATTTGCATATGCTAGACTATTAAGTTTCGTCCCAAGCGAATTGTCAATAAAAATACACAAACATGATACGACAAAACTACTTTTACACAGTGGTTAAGGAAGTCAATATACATTGAAATAATTTACCGAATATTGCAAATCACTTGGAATTACACAAAGTATGAGTAGAGCTGGTTGTCCTTAATTATAATACGCCTATGGGAAGATATTTTAATATATTTAAATGCGAATGTATAAATCACAACATATATAAAACAGAACACTAATTATATGAGGTTAAGGTGTAAAGGATAGTTTTTTATTTCTCTGATTAGGCTACCATGGTACAACTTCACTTGATAAGGACAAGGCTTATTTTTTGATAGCCATTATGCTACTTAAACATAACTAACGATATATAAATCATATTCTAGTAAGTAGATTCATATGGAAAAATACTATCAAGCCATGTTATGTCATAATATAGATGCATTGATTCAGAAAAATCATCAAGAACTCTTAGTAGAGATTCTTCTGAACCTTCGTATTTTTTTTCCTCAAGAATATCAAAATCTGGATATTCAATAAATCTAAACTCTGTCAAATAATTAAATTTAGTGTATTTGCCAGTTTGTATGAGTAACTGTGCTTCTTCAACTTTTTTGCCATTCAATGTTTGTACCAAAACAATAGTACATATTCCTTTCGATATTGTTTTACTGTCAAGCTTGGTTTCTACCCTTCCATTACTATAATGGTCTCGCCCATTAAAAAGTTTTTCTTTTGCAGTCAAGTCCTTTACTGTTATTGCAACCTTAGCCCCCATCTGTTCGAATCCATATATAGGATAATTTTCATTAAATATTGTTGAAAATTGTTGAGCATATGAAAGCTCACTAACAAGCAAAAAACACATAATGACTAAAACAGTTATTTTCCTATTCATTTTTAATCTCCTTATCTCAATGCCTTTTCATTACAAGCTTTTATTTTCTAATTGAAAATATGTTCCGATTGGTTCCATACCTGCCTGCCTTTAAGCAGATCGATCTAACATCATTATCACCTTTCCTCATAATATCATAGCGAATTGTAAATACAACTGCAACAATCTGTATGGATTTGTAAAAACAAATCCTTGACAATAAACAAAAAAAAATATACACATCAAAAATGTATATTTGAGATTGTGGGCTGTCTGCCATTGTGTAGTCTTTAAGTAGACGCAGTGGGATAACGGATAGGTAGAAGATGGCGCTTTTAAAAGAAGGCTGTGATACTGTTTAGAAATGTAGGGATTTTGTACCATACTGAATAGTATCACAGCCTTTTTTTATGCATTTTGCTTATGTTTTATGATTTAAAATGAAAGAATTTGTCTAAAATTTATGAAGATAATAATTGGCCTTTAGAAGAAATTGTAAAGACTATTAATAAAAATATAGAGGAATTAAAAAGAAGGTTTCCTATGATAGGGGGAGGATATGTTTCTGTTAAAGAAACAGGATTGTATAGTAAACAAGGAGGTAAAGTAATGAAAGATTATGTTACAAATTCAGCTAATTTTGTTGATGAACATAAAATTATGCCTGAGGATATTGAATTGACTATGATTAATGTTCTTGAAGAAGTAAAAGAAGATTGCAAAATTATGTATATGCTAAAAACATATCCTGTAGGATCAACAATACATCAATATTCAGGCAGAATGGATATCGAAAAACGTAGTGAAACAAGCGATCAAGGTATTCAAACAGAAGTTTCTTTGGAAAAGGTCTTGCAAGATAGACGTGCTGTAACAGATCAGATGGCACTAATAAACAGTTTTGAAAGTACATTCGACAGTGAAAAAATAGCAGGAACATTGAACGTTTTAAAAGCAGCAGAAACACTTTGTATACATGGAGATTCAGATGTAGTACCAGCACAATTTGATGGTCTTTTGAAACAAATAAGCACTGCTAAAAATCCTAATGTTTATGATGTTAGGGGTAAAACTATAGGAGCATTAGGAGAAAAAATTTTCACAGAACCAGCAAAACAAATATATGAAAGAGGTGGGGATGCTAACAAAATGTTTATGCCACCTATCTTAGCAAATGACATTCAAGAACTTGTAAAAGAAAGAATAAGATTTGGTACGACAGGTAGTGGTGCTATGTTTCTTGTAGTAGACCAATACACTACTCCATACGGTTCTACGATACATTTTGGACAGACAGAAGGTGCAGATAAGTTATTTAAAGTAAAAGGACTTGTAGTTCCAAGAGGAGCAGGTAGACCAAAGAGACCTAAAACTCCAACAAGCGTTACAGCTACTACATCAACAGATGGTAATTCTAAATTTGGAGCTTCAGATGCAGGAAACTATAAATACACTGTATACGCTATAAATGGGCATGGGGTTTCTGAAGGTAAAGAGTTAACAAGTATATGTACTGTAAATGCAGGGCAAAAAGTAACATTAACAATTACGCCAGATCCAGATTCTCTTGAAACTGGTTATATCATAGCAAGAAGTAACAAAGATGGAAGTATTGTTATGGAAATGACACGTATAGCTAGAGCAACAGATTCTTCAACAACTACATTTGAAGACTTGAATTTTGATTTACCTGGTACGGCACAAATGATTTTCATTACAGAGAAAAAAATACAACCTATTGTTGAATGGCTCCAGCTTATGCCTTTAAGGGTAAGACCATTATCTGAGTCTAACAGAGCAGAAACTCCATTTCTTGTCCAGTTATATGGTTCTATTGATGTCAAAGCTCCAGAATGGTGTGCAGTTGTTAAAAATATTCAATATAAAGGGGGATTAGAATACTAATATTAAAGATACTGAAAATTAATCTAATCTACTGATTTTACATAGTGATCAAGGAAGCATCTATATCAATACAAAAAGCTATTGCTTGATATTTATTAGTTTTTCAAATAGTATAGTTTGCATTATGTCTATAAGCATTTACTCGCTAGGAGCTGCTGAAGAAGTTACTGGTTCAAAACACATATTAGATG
Source organism: uncultured Treponema sp. (assembly GCA_963543085.1). Classification (GTDB taxonomy): domain Bacteria; phylum Spirochaetota; class Spirochaetia; order Treponematales; family Treponemataceae; genus Treponema_B. The sequence continues at coordinate 20,328 of CAUUAF010000006.1, forward strand.
TTTCTGGCGATCTGTATTTAATTGATTGTGGGGCTTTTCAAGGAAAAAGAGCTGAAGCAGATGAAAAAAATAGAAACTTTGATGTCCCTTGTGACAGGCTAAAAGCTGTGGTTTTAACTCATGGTCATTACGACCATTGTGGGCTTATTCCTCTTTTAGCAGTACATGGTTTTGAGGGCAATATATATTCAACTCCTGCAACACGCGACATTGCAAATCTTGTTATGATGGACTCTGCTAGAATTCAGGCAAGAGATGCAGAATACTTAACAAAACAAGCAATAAAAAAGGGAGAGTCCTTTAACTGGACTCCTCTTTTTTGTGAAGCTGATGTAATAAAAGTTCTAAATCAATTTATAACTATCTCTTATAGAAGAAAAACATGGTTAGCTCCAAATGTTGAACTAGAATTCTTTGACGCAGGACACATTTTGGGTTCTAGCATGGCAGTATTCACAGTGATAGATGAAGGAAAAGAAACAAAAATTGCTTTTACAGGCGATTTAGGAAGAAAAGGCAAAGCCATCATAAAAGACCCAGATGTCTTGCCCCCCGTTGACTACATCGTTCTTGAAAGCACTTATGGAGATCGTTTGCATGAAAGTCGAGATAATGCTATTTCTATTTTGAAAGAAAAAGTTAAGCGTCTTGTAAAAGCACGTGGAAAAATGATTATCCCAGCTTTCGCGGTAGAAAGAACTCAAGAGTTAGTTTATTACTTCCATCTTTTGGTTGATGAAGGTGTCATTCCAAATATTCCAATATATGTTGACTCTCCAATGGCTGTTAATGCCACGACAATTTTCCAAACTCATCCTGAATGCTATGACGAAAAAACATATGAAGCTTTTATAAAACACCACAAAAACCCATTTGGCTTTAACTCACTTAAATTTATAACAAGCGTTGATGAATCAAAAGAGTTAAACGACCTTGAAGGTCCTATGATTATCATTAGTGCTGATGGAATGTGTGAGTTCGGTCGCGTTGTCCATCATCTTTCTAATAATATAGAAAAGAACACAACAATTATTTTGCTAGTAGGCTTTATGGCTCATAACACTTTGGGAAGGCGACTGCAAGATAAAGAAAAAGAAGTGAAGATTTTAGGAGAGTGGCTTAGGGTTCGCTCTGATATAGTGCAAATCAACGCATTCTCAGCACATGCAGACTATAAAGAAGCAGGTGAATGGTTAGATAGTTTTGACACATCTAGGTTAAAAGGCATTTTCTTAGTGCATGGAGAACCTAAATCTCAAGAGCATTTTAAGAACCATTTAGAGAAAAAAAATTATTCAAATATCAAAATCATAAAATACGATAACGTATATACATTATAAAGATGCGGAAAATACTATGAAATATACAATAACAGGCTTTCACTCAATAGAAGAAATGTTGCGTTCAAAAGAAAAGATGGATGAAGCTGTCCTTTTTTACTGCAAACCAGGACCAAGAGTAAAAAAAATAATAGCTTTGGCAGAGAATATGGGTGTAAAGGTGATTTATGAGGATGAAAAATCTCTTGATAAAAAAGTTTCTTCGCTTAGTCCTTCTTTGCAAAATCACAAAGGTGCAGTTTTAGTCATAGAACGTTCAAAAAGCCTCCTTAACAAAATCAATATAGAGACTTTTATTACCACTATTAAAGAAAAACAAAAATCTTGTGTACTCATACTAGATGGTATTTCAGATTGCCACAACATGGGTTCTATTATACGCAGTGCAGAACAATTTGCTATTGATGCTGTAATTGTGCCAAAGCATGATAGTGCTGGAGGAGATGAGACCACAATATTAAAAACTAGTGCCGGAGCAGCTTCTTGGATGAAAATTATTGAAGTTTCTAATCTAAATTCAGTTATTTCTTTATTAAAAGATGAAGGTTTTTGGATATTTGCTAGCGATATGGCAGGTGAATCTCTATATGATGTTGAATTTCCTAACAAAGTTGCTATTGTTATGGGCTCTGAAGGAAGCGGAATTTCACGCCTAACCAAAAAAAACTGTGATGTTGTTGTTTCGATTCCAACATTTGGAAAAATTGATAGTCTGAATGTCTCTGTTGCTGCAGGAATCTTCCTTTATGAAGTGAGAAAGCAACTTTCTCTTATGTAAAATTAATGTTTGAATATTTATGAATAAATACATTGATAAAACTTTTAGAGCCGCAGCTTTTAATTTTGTAGTCTATGCTATAACTTCAATTTCGATTTCAATTTCTCTAGTTCATATAAAAAATGAGCTTAACTTTACCTTAACTCAATCATCATCATTCAGTTTTATTTCTTCTATAGAACAAACTTTAATCTTACTTTTCACTCCTATCTTTGCTTCAAAGTATGGAAAGGTAAAAATATTAAAAATTTCACTATTCATTTTAATGGCAGGTGTTTTGTGCTTTTCTTTTAGCGTAAACTACGTAAGTGCTCTTTTAAGCCTTTTACTCATGGGCTTAGGCACTGCCTTGCAAGAAGCTTTACTCACTCCTATTGTGGGAGATTTATATCCTGAAAACGTAAATGCTAAAATGAATGTTATGCATGCCTTTTGGCCTTTAGGAATATGCGGTAGTTTAATTTTTATTGGATATTTACTTTCCATAGGAATTAGCTGGAGAGCTGTATACCTTGGTATATCAGTAATTGCTTTTTTAAACTTTTGGTTTTACCCTTCCTCAAAAAAAATTGCTTTTAATAAAAGTAATTTCAACATGGAAGCAGCAAAAAAAATATTCAAATCTAGTTCATTTTGGTTTTTTGGTTTTACTCTTTTCTTTGTTGGTGGAGCAGAAGGAGCTTTTTCTTTTTGGTCTGCAACTTTTATACAATTAAACTTAAATACCTCAGCCTTTGTGGCAGGAATTGTAACAGCTTGTTTTTCACTTGGAATTATGATTGGCCGCTTTTCAAGTGCAAAGATTTTAAGCAAAATCTCTGTGCCTAAAATGATTATTGTCTCGGCTTTTCTGACACTATTTGTGTCTTTCACATTCTATTTTGTAGATTCTATCTATAAACTAGGAGTATTCCTTTTCTTTATGGGAATATTTCTAGCATGTCTATGGCCTACAGTGCAATCTTATGCTGCTGTTGTTTTACCATTTGATTCCACTGCAATTATGATTTTTCTTTCATGCTTCGGTGTGCCAGGGTATAGCACATCAAGTTTTATAATGGGAATGATAGGAGATTCACTAGGTCTTTTCTATGCCTTCATCATTGTAGTCCCACTCTTTGTACTTTTTCCACCAATCTTATTCATTATAGCTTGCAAAAAAGCAGGAAGAAGAAACTACATAACAGAAAAAAAGAACTAAAAAGCAATATAAACATTTAAAGCCTTGCTAAACAATGCAAAAACCTAATTGGTTACCTTTACATAAAAGCTATTTATGTGTTACTCTTATAGTACCGTAAGGATTGGAGGGATTTATGAACATGAAGAAAATCTTTTGCGTGCTGTCTTTTTGTCTCTTTGTTTTTGCAATTATGAGTTGCGACAAAGAAGAAAAGGATGAGAATGAGGGTTCTAATGAAGAGAACAAGGTCGCTTTTCACATCGGTATTGTAACAGGTACTGTATCTCAAGCTGAAGATGAGCAACGAGGGGCAGAAGCCATGATTGCAAAATATGGAGATGCAGATCACGGCGGAATGGTTAGACATTTGAACTATCCTGATAACTACATGCAAGAGCAAGAAACAACAATTCAGCAAATTGCATCATTAGCTGATGATCCATTGATGAAAGTTGTTGTTGTAAATCAGGGAGCACCAGGAACAACTGCTGCTTTTCAACAGATCAAGGAAAGAAGACCAGATATTCTTTGCTTTGTAGGAAATTCACAAGAAGACCCATTTATGATTGAAAGCGTCGCTGACCTAATCATCGACCCAGACAACGTAAACCGTGGTTATCTAATTCCATTAGCTGCTCAAAAAATTGGTGCAAAAACTTTTGTGCATGTTTCGTTCCCAAGACACATGAGTATTGAACTTCTCTCATTACGAAGGGACATAATGGAAGCAACATGTAAAAAAATCGGAATGAACTTTGTAATGGAAACAGCCCCTGACCCAATGAGCGATGTAGGTATTCCAGGAGCACAACAGTTCATATTGGAAAAAATGCCTGCTTGGGTAGAAAAATATGGAAAAGATACTGCTTTCTTTGCAACAAATGATGCTCAAACAGAGCCAATGTTAAAACGCATTGCAGAACTTGGTGCAATCTTTGTGGAACAAGACTTACCTTCTGCTATCTTAGGATATCCTGGAGCTTTAGGAATTGACTTAAAAGATGTAGCTGGAAACTGGCCAGAAATCTTAAAAAGAGTTGAATCTGCTGTTATAGAAAAAGGTGGAAAAGACAGAATGGGTACTTGGGCATACTCTTTTGGTTTCACAACAACACAAGCTTTAGCAGAATACGGAAAACAAATTGTTGAAGGAACAATGTCAAAGGGTAATAAATCAGATGTAATTAAAGCCTATAGTATTTTCACACCAGGGGCAAACTGGAATGGTTCAAATTACATCGAACGCTCTTCTGGTAATGAAAAATCAAACCATATGCTAGTGTATCAAGACACCTATGTCTTTGGCAAAGGATATCTTGGAATGACTGATATAGAAGTTCCTAATGTTTATGCTTTGCTTGATGAAATTACTGAAAAATAAACTATAATCTTATAAGGCTAGTATCTGCATAATATTTGGCTAGATACTAGCCTTTGGAGTAGATTTATGAAAATAAAAAATATTTTTAAGATATCTGTTTTGCTATTTTTTCTTCTTGTCCTTGTAGGATGTGAGAAAAAAGAAGAAAACAGTGAAGATGAAAAAGCACCCGAAGCAAAATTCCATATTGGCATTGTTACAGGTACTGTGTCTCAAGCAGAGGATGAACAACGTGGGGCAGAAGCAATGATTGCAAAGTATGGTGATGCTGATCACGGTGGAATGATTAGGCATTTGAACTATCCTGATAATTATATGCAAGAGCAAGAAACTACAATCCAGCAAATCACCTCATTAGCGGATGACCCCTTAATGAAGGTAATTGTTGTCAATCAAGGACCTCCGGGAACTACTGTCGCATTCAGACAAATCAAAGAGAATCGCCCTGACATTATATGCCTTGTCGGTAGCAATCAGGAAGACCCATTCATGATAGAAGAAGTTGCAGACTGGGTTATAGGACCAGACAGTGTAACACGTGGTTATCTAATGCCATTAGCTGCTCAGAAAATGGGAGCTAAGACATTTGTCCATGTTTCTTTTCCACGCCACATGAGCATGGAATTAATGTCTTTAAGAAGACAAATTATGGAAGCTACATGCAAAAAGCTTGGAATGACTTTCGTTTTTGAAACTTCTCCAGACCCAATGAGCGATGTAGGTATTCCTGGAGCACAACAGTTCATATTGGAAAAAATGCCAGCATGGGTAGAAAAGTATGGAAAAGATACAGCTTTCTTTGCAACAAATGATGCACAAACAGAACCAATGTTAAAGCGCATTGCAGAACTTGGTGCAATATTTGTTGAGCAAGATTTACCTTCTGCTATTTTAGGATATCCTGGAGCATTTGGTATTGATCTAAAAGATGTAGCAGGAAATTGGCCTGAAATCTTAAAGAGAGTTGAATCTAGTGTTATTGAAAAAGGTGGAAGTGGTAGGATGGGAACATGGGCTTATTCTTTTGGTTATGCAACTACCCAAGCTTTAGTGGAGTATGGAAAGCAAGTTGTAGAAGGCACTATGGAAAGAATGAACAGAGCAGACATACTAAGGGCTTATAGCATTTATACGCCTGGTGCAAACTGGAATGGCTCTTATTATGTGGAAAAAAATTCAAAAACTGAAGTTAAAAACCATCTATTAGTTTATCAAGACACTTATGTCTTTGGCAGAGGATATCTTGGAATGACTGATGTAGAAGTTCCTAATGTTTATACCTTGCTCGATGAATTTAATGCAAATAAATAATCTTTGATTCAAGAAATCTTAGAGAGCTATTTCTTAAAAGTTTTAAGAAATAGCTCTTTTTGTTTATAAAATGAGTTTTATAGTTATTATTTGACAAAAAAATCAACCTTTTTGCTATTTCCCCCATCATCAGTAACTGTCAAAATATGTTGCCCAGAAGGTAGTGTTATATCAAATTGATGAAAAGTTTTTGTTTTTCCCAAATACATCCCATCAACATCCCAGTAAAGAATTGCATCTTTATTTTTATGAGCAACTTTTGCAGTAAATGCCCCCTTCTTTTCTGATAGTTCAATTGGAATTTCTATAAGAGAGTTGTTTTCAGGAAAAGTAATTTCAAAATCACTAGATTTATGCTTTTTATTCAAAAATGGAGGAAGTGTTTTATATTGCTTATGGCTACTAGCATAAAAGAACTCTATGGAAGGAGGTAGAACAAACCAATTTTCTATATTCTCTCGCTCTTCAATTTCAGATGCTTCAACACGATATTTTCCATCCATAGTCAAGCATACGCTAGTGCAATAGGGGCAAAGTTTAGGTAAAGGGGCATTGATTGGAAGCTCTTCTTTCATTGAAGAATTGCAATGAATTCCCTTTGAGTAATGAGAATGCACGCATGTATCACAGCTTTTTAATGCGTATTCTGGCTTTATAAGCCATGAAGACTTTTCAAGTACATTGAAAAATTCAAACATCAACGGTAAGCTTGCAATGTGACTCTTAATTTCAGGTCGCCCTACCCCATCAGCGTTCCCAGCCCAAACACCCACAACATATTTAGGCGTTACTCCTATACTCCAAGCATCTTTGTAACCATCACTAGTGCCTGTTTTCCATGCAATTTTTTGCTTTCCTGAAAAAGACTCCCAAAAAGCCTCATCATATGGACGTTTTCCAGAAGTAAGTTCATTTAATGTAATATATGCAGCTCCTTCAGAAATAGGAAAATCTTCAGTAGGAGACAACTCTCCACTAGCACATCTCATCAATCTAGCATACACACTACATGCTTCATACAGTGTAATTTCTGCTCCCCCTAGAATGAGTGGGAGTCCATATTCTTCTGGTTTTCGGTTAAAGGTTGTAAATCCACATTTTTTTAAGATATCTAAAAAAGGAGGAATGCCATATTCACGTAATGCCCTCACAAAAGGAACATTAAGACTTTTTGTTAGAGCCTTACGAGCTTCCACAGCACCCTCATATTTTCCACTATTATTTTTTGGCGCATAGTTTTGGATTTGAGTTGGAATATCTATCAATAAAGATCTTGGAAAAATCATTCCCCTATCCAGCATACCTGCAAATAAAAAAGGTTTTAGTAAGCTACCAGAACTACGCCTTGCCCTTGCCATATCTACATAGATGTTTTTTCCATTCTCATCAAAAAAGCCAGTATTCCCAACATAAGCTAAAACCTCACCACTTTTTACTTCCATAATAACTAAAGCCATGTTATAAATTAGGTTTTCTTTCAATCTTTTTGAATGACGTGCCACCATGTCTTCTGCGAGCTTTTGTAAATTATAATCAATGGTTGTGATGTATTTTCCATTTTGTATATTTAATTTTTTATTTGATTTTAAAAAATCATGGTAGTGCATGGCTAAAAATGGAAGAGGGGTAGGTTTTTCAGGTAATGGTTCTGAAATGCTTAAATCGTAAGTTTGTGCGTCAATAATAGAATATCGATATAGCATTTTGATTAGCTCATCACGTTTTTCGTTTAGACGTTCTCTCATCTTTGAAAGAGTGACAAGAGAAGGTTGATTTGGCAAAACTGCAAGAACTGCTACTTGAGAAATAGTCAAGTTTTCTTGAGAAGTTGAAAAATACCTAAAGCTTGCAGCATCCACTCCCACCACATTACCACCAAAAGGTGCATTTGAGGCATAAAGAGAAAATATTTCATCCTTTGTATATCTTATTTCTAAAAATATTGCTATCAAACTTTCTTTAATTTTTTGTAAATAAGTCCTTTTTTCATTTTTGCACAAAAGCCTAGCTAATTGCATTGTTATTGTTGAAGCTCCTGAAACAATTTTTTTATTTTTTATATTTAAGAAAAAAGAACGAAATATAGAAGAAAAATCTAATCCAAAATGTAAAAAGAAAGCTTTATCCTCATAGATAATTGAGGCTTTTTTATAAAATTCATTTATGTTATTTGAAAGGGGAAGATGGTAGGTTTCTTCATCAGAAAGGGATGCACAAAGAAGCTTTTCATTCCTATCATAAATTGCAAATGAATAAGAAGATTTAGTTTTAGGCAAAAAAGCAAAACATAAAACAAAAAAAAGAGCAAAAAACAATGGTGGTAGCAAAGCTTTTACAAATGTTCTACCACCACCAATAAAGGAAGCAAAATCCATTAACTATTTTTTTCTTCCTTTTTAAAGCCTTCTCCTAAAACTTCACTCATATCGCTAACCATAATAAATGCTGTTCCATCAACATCTTGTATAATTTTCTTTGCACGTACAAATTGAGAACGACTAACAACACACAAAAGAACAGGGCGATCTTGTTTTGAATACATACCCTCTCCTTTTAGAAGAGTTACACCACGTCCTAAGTTTGTCATAAGAGCTGTAGCTATTTCTTGAGGCTTATTGCTAACAATGAAAAATCCTTTCTGATAGCCAAAACTATCCAACATCATATCTGCCAATTTCATACAGAAATAAACAGCAATAAGAGAATACATAGAAACTTCAACTTTCTCTGTTACAATACCTATAAAAGCTACGATGAAAAGGTCAACCAAAGCCATGCCTTTTGCAATACTAAAATTAGGCCATTTGTGATTCAAAATTGCACCAGCTAAGTCTGTTCCACCTGTAGTAGCTCCATATCTAAAAACAAGACCCAATCCCATACCAACAGTGATTCCACCAAAAATTGAGTTAAGCATTATGTCATTAACGAGTTCATATTTTGGCACAATAGCTAAAACCACAGTCAACTCAACAATGGCTAAAAGTGTAAGTATTGCCATCTTTTTACCAAGTAGTTTTGCTCCAAAAATAAAAAGAGGAACGTTAAAAATTAAGTTTAACCATTGTATAGTCAAAACATTCTTTACCCAAATAAAAAAAGTAGGAATATTCTGATCTTCTCCAAAATAGCCATAAATCAATCTATTTGTGAGACGTTCCACCCCCATAGAAAGACCACTTACGCCACCAGGAACTATATCCCAAGGATCCAAAAACAACCTTATCGCAATAGCTGCAATAGCAGAGCCTGCAGTAACACCTAATAAATCGCCAATGGTAATTTTTGGCATTTTCAAAAGATTTGCCATAGCCTTATTCTTTTCCATATCCTAAAACAAGCCTCCAAAAAAATCGAACGGTTACTATATCACGTAACTACACAAAAATCAATCATTCTTTTAGAAGAAAAATAATAAAACTCAATATAGTTTAATTAGAAAAAATATGATAAAATGAGACGGTAGATTCTAAAACATTTTTTCTTATTTCTTTTGGGGCTACATTAGCGCATGTTAGCATAGTACATTAGCTAGTGTTATGGCAGTACATTAGCTAATGTACTGCCCCCAAACCGTTCGATTTCGCATATGCAAGTCGAGCGATTTCGTTACCCTAAGTCGAGCGGTTTGCATATGCGAAGTTGCACGATTTCAGACCCTTAAGCCGAACAGTTTGCATATATGAGACCTTTAACTTTTAATACGCTTTAATTATCATAAATCACTCTAATAACAAAGACTTTATAAATAGGAAATAGTAAAACTATGACTAAAATATTAGAATTATTAAAAAATGCAAAAGTTGAATGGAAAAAGCTGTGGGAA
>CAUUAF010000007.1:0-29784 GCA_963543085.1 uncultured Treponema sp.
ACAACCGCATTCCAATTAATTTCCTCTTAATAAATGAGAAAATTAAATGTAGTAGATCTTTTTAATATAAATGAGATGTCGTAACTTTATATGCAACATTGTTTTTTTACTTATACATTCTTGCTAAACAAAGAAAAGTTAAAATATTTTATAAGGAGTATAAAATTATGGATTTTGTAGTTTGGAATGATAAATTTAGCGTTAAAATTGCTTCAATAGATGAACAACATAAAAAACTAGTTGCTGTAATCAACGAGCTTTATAATGCAATGAAAACAGGAAAAACAAAAGAACAGATGGGTAAAATCTTAGGTGACCTTATTGATTACACTAAATATCATTTTTCTTATGAAGAAAAACTTATGCAAAGAACCGGTTATAAGGACATAGAAGAACATAAAAAACAACATGTAGCTTTTGTAGAGAAGATTTCTCAAACATTTGATGATTACAAAAACGGTAAATTGATTATGAGTATTGATATTTGCAATTTCTTACAAAATTGGCTTATTCACCATATACAGGGAACAGATCAGAAGTACTCACAATTGTTAGTTGATAGTGGCATAAAATAAAAAGATGTATGTTCTTTCATCTTATTGTCAAAATGAAATAGTAATAAAAAAATCAAGATTTTTAAGTGAAGGTTTTTTTGTAGAATCTCCTGAATATGCACGTGAAATATTAAAAAGGCAAAAGCAAACATATAAAGATGCACGTCATGTAGTTCATGCCTTTGTTATTGGTAAAGAAAGGAGTATTTCTGGTTCTTCAGATGATGGAGAACCTAAAGGAACAGCGGGAAGACCTGCACTCTTAGTTTTACAACATTCACAAGTTACTAATATTATGATAACAATAACTCGCTGGTTTGGTGGTGTACTTTTAGGGACTGGTGGGTTGGTTAAGGCATATACAGATAGTGCAAAAAGTCTACTAGAAGTTGCTACATTGAAAGAACTAAAATCACAAAAATGCTTCAAAATTATGTGTGGCTACAACGAAGCAGATTTAATAAAAACTATCTTAGAAAAAGATAATGCAAACATTCTTGAGAGAGTCTATTCACAAAATGTAGAATATTTAATTGAAATATCTGAAGAAGATGAAAAAGCTCTTGTATGTCATCTTCATGACAACACAAGAGCTTTAATTAAAGAAACAACTTAAAAAACAACTAAAATAAAGATAGACTACGGTTATTTAATCAGTAACTAATCATACGTTTTCTCAAGCTTCTCTAGTCTTCCCAACCTAAGTTAATTATAACATCCGTCATTTCTCCTCTTCTCTCTGTCGTTCCTGCTTTTTCTTCGAGGTCTTTATTATGTTTTGCTTCATCAACCCCAACATGAACTATATCCCTATCTGCCATCGTTGCAGGTGTTTGAGGTTTAACATCTTGAGCAAAAGTAATTTGGGCTGGTGTTATGTTGCCAAAATTATCAATACTCACAGTATCTCCTGCAAATACCTTAACAACATCCCCGCTTTGGTTAATGTAGTCCCAGATTCCTGTTTCTCCATTCAAGATTCCATTATAGCTTATTTCTCCTGAAGTACCACGAACAGAAGCAGTTGCCACTGGTGTTCGAACTGTAAAGGAAACTTTTTTTGTTTCTGCAGCCTTAACATTTGCTTTGATAGAGCCCATATCCAAATACACTTTTGAAGAAAGAACATCACCTTTTTTTACAATTTCATCCAAGCGAAGCCTAGTCAATGGTTGAACTATAATTGTTGACCCATCAACCTTCAGCGTTAATTCAGACTTAAAACCTGTTGAAACAAGAACACCAGAATCAAGTGATTCTCCCTTTTGTGCTAATCTCCATTGACCATCCTTTTGTACTTCAACCTTCCCTTTTATTGCTATAACTTCACCTGAAGTGGCAAAAAGTGTTGCAGTAATTAATAAGCAAATAATAATAGTAAACACACGTTTCATACCGTACTCCCTTTGTATATTAAAATGAAATAATTCCTTTTAGCCCAATAAATGTAAGCATTAAAGCATTCCTTTTTATATACTGACCCAAAGAAACTTCAATATTTATATCTCGTTTTATTGTGTAGTTTGTGGAAACCAACCATTCAAATCCTCTATATATATGACCATCAGACTTCTCACCTTTACAAATAACATTGCATAAAGCTTCTATATATAATTCACTTAATGGTTTAATACTCATCTTTAAACCTGTATTCCATGTGTTTGTATAGGGAGAATAAAACTGCCTAGAAACATGTCTTAAAGTAAAAGTTTGAAAACTGTTTTTTCCACCTTGTGCAAATTGCATATTAACGCCAAACTTTGCATTGTATTTTTTGAAATAATATGCAATAGCACCTGTTACAAGAATGCCTGCCTGTGTTACTGCTTTTTCCTTTACATAACTTCCTGAAAAAGAAGTTGCAAAGAATAGACGTTTAATAATTGGACCTTTAATTCCTATGGTCAAATAGGTTTTAATCTTACCGTTTCCTTTTGTTTCAAAAAAATTAAGGCTATCTCCATACAACGAATATGAGCTTTTTAAAAGTGGTACATTAAATAAAGCCATCAAACCTACATAGCTTTTTGTAGGAGAATACACATGGTTCTTTATTCTGACATCATTTTCATTCAAAACAACTGTGTTAGCATTTAACAATCCTGTAAATGACAGAGAAGTCATCAATGTAAAATGTGGATTCTTGTATTGAATAAATGTTCCATCAAAACTTTGACTCATAATTATTCCAGTAGAATCTACAAGTCCTCGTCTTCCTACTTCAATGAGTAAGCTTCCATTTTTTTCTAGTGGAACGAAAAAAGTAAATTTTAATAAATCAATATCAAGAATAGCCTTTGCTAGAAGTTTTTCTTTGCTAACTTCGCTAGGTGCCATATATTTTCTCATTTTAAGATAAGCAGAACCTTGCAATGCAAAATTATAGAAGCTATTCTTATCTATATTTTGCTTTAGCCAGAGAGAAAGTTTATTTGAATTATGAAAAACAGATGGATTATCAGCTTTTGCAGGACTAGCAATGTCAAAATTTAGAGAAGTAGAGAACAGCCCTCCACCTTCAAAAGCAAATAAATGTGTGATAAAACACAACAACGCAAAAAAAAGAATAAATTTCTTCATTACTGCACCTCAGATAATTTTGAAATTATGGCAATAGCATCTCTAGGATCAACATTACTAGAAGGAGATTTTGAATCGTCAACAAAACCTTCAATCTTTAGATAGCGAAAAGCATAATGAGGAGTTTTATATAGGTTATACCAAATACTACCTCTTACATTTCCAGCTTCCATAACCAACACTGCAAACATATCATAACGAATAACGTCATCTGCTTTTGCGTCATAAAAGCTTTTGATGTATCTAAACTTATCGAGAGCATCTGAGGAAGGAGCTTCATCGGAAATCTTTCCCGCCATAATTCCAGCTAAGTAACAAGCATCTCCTACAGTCAACGTTGAAGAACTCAATATTTTCTCTATAGTTTTCGCAGATTGTGAATAAGCAAAACTTCCAACACTAAAAAAAATAACTCCGAGTAAAACAAAAAAATACGTCTTTGATTTCATGATTGCACCACCCCCCTTAAGGTGGCAAAACAAAAGAACTCCACAATTATAAATTGATGTAATCATACCATTTCTAAAATCACCATTTTCTAGAAAGGAGAACACCTAGAAGGTCTTAGCTAAGCATTGCTAAAATACACCCATACTTCCATACTTTGATTATAATTCAATATTTCCTATGTTTCAACTAATGCCTAAGATCAGTATTTGAACACTAAACTATATAGTGCCTAGTTCATGTAGAGAATCAAAAGGGTATAATTCTTCAACAGTAAGCAATTTTATATCTTCCTTTGAAGAACCAAAAATTATCAATGAATTCTTGTCCATAAACTCACTTATAACTTGTCTACAGGCACCGCAAGGTGGAACAGAATAAGTGGCATCAGGAGTTGCAATTGCAAGCTTTAGAAATTTTCTTATTCCCTTAGCAATTGCAGTATATATTGCAGTTCGCTCTGCACAGTTTGTAAGACCATATGAGCGATTCTCAACATTCACGCCCTTAATTATCTCACCTGTCTCGGTCAATAACGCTACTCCTACCCTAAAATGTGAGTATGGAGCATAAGCATTTTGGGAAACTTGCAAAGCCATATTGAATAAATCGATATGGCTATAATTCATATTACTATTACTTGATATTTTCATATTTCTATTATAGCATATCGCCCATGCCATTAAAAGACAGAATTAGGCTCATAGTAATAGGAAGTGTTATAGTTTTCTTCCTCTATTTTCTAATTGCCTCTAAACCTCTAGGAGGAGATTTATATTTTCTTCCGCTTTGGTCATCTTCAGTAGAAAATGAAGTCAATATAACTAAAGCTGAATCATCCAAAATTAACTTCGAAAATAATAGAGTATATCCTTTTCTAACGAGAAATAAATTTGGTTATTTTTCTGATGATGGCAGAATCATTATGTCTCGTGAGTTTGCAGGTAAGGTATCTGCTTCCTCAAAGTATTGGTGTCAGTATGAAACAGACTCAAAAGAAACAATAATATATGATCCTTTTGGAAATCTTGTTACAACGATAAAAGGAATAGGGTTTACACACATAGTCGAAGACAAAATATATCTATTTATGCCAGGGGGATACGGAGTTGCAGAATATAATACTAAAGGGGCTCGTCTTTGGAAGTATGAACATACTGCTGCAATAACAGCCTTTCACTCTAGCAAAGAAGGTGTTGTTTTGGGTTACTCTGATGGGAAAATAGCGTATTTAGACAAAGATGGAAATGAAGTTTTTAATTTTTACCCAGGTGGTAGTGCATATCAAGTAATATCTGGAGTGGCTCTCTCAAATGATGGAAAATTTATAGCTTGTGTTTCTGGGATTGAAAAACAAAGAATTTTGTTGGTCCATATAATGGCTCGTCAATATAAAATAGTTAAACATGAATATTTAAAGGGAAATCTCTATCGTCAAGTTTTTGTTGCTTTTGATAATGACAGTTCTTGTGCTATCTTTGAGTCTAATGACGGAATTGGAATAATAGACTGCAAAACTTATCAAATTAGATTTATAGACGAAAAAGACAGAATCATTGATGCAACTGATGATAAAAAACTTATCACAATTCTCACACAACAAAATGATGTATGCAAATTGATTACGATAGAAAAACCCTTCCAAAAAATCGCATCGACTACGTTTAATGCATCTGAAACTTTTTTATTTCAGGATAAAAACAAACTTTTTATTGGCACTACATCTAAGATTTCTGCTTTAGAAATTAAAAATTAGGTTAATTATGAAAAAACTAGTTTTAATATTTTTGTCTTTTAATATTTTCTCTGTCAATGCACTTGAATGGCCTATGAATGACTTTCGATTCGCTATGCTTTTTGGAGATGCTTATTCAAAAGGAGGAAACTTTCAAGTAGGTTTAATTCTTAGCGGAGATGAATCTGTTAAAGCAACAGAATATGGAAAAAAGTTAATTGCAATAGCAGAGAACAAATCTTTACGAGAATTTCCTAGCACATTAGGAAATGCCTTAGTTATTGCTCATGACAAAGGTCTGCAAACAGTTTATGGTAACTTAAAAGCTACACCAGCAATAATGGATGAAAATTCAAAAATTGAAACTTTCTCTATAATAGGCACTGTAGGAAACACTGCATGGGGAAATAATGGAGAATTGACTTTTCAAGTTATAGACACTCAAGAAAAATCATTTATTAACCCAACTAGGCATCTTTTACCTCTTTTACCATTCAATGATAAATTACTTCCAACAATCACAGGTACTGTTTTAGTTGATGACAAAAATAATCAAACTTATAAACTTGACAGCATAAAAAACATTAAACAGGGAGAGTATGATTTATATAGCTTCCTAAATGATAGTATGATAGACACGTCTGAAACTTTTATTCCTTTTGATGTTTCCGTTCTGGTTAATGGCAAGACAGCTCTTGATGTGCAGTTTTATGTACTGGAAGGAAACAAAGGAGAATTATACTTAAAGAAAACAAAAATTAGTGCAGAAAAACTCTATAATAGTGAAGGAAAAGTTTATTTAGGTAAGCTTATCTTAAAACGAGGTCGTACAGAAGTTGTAATCTCTGCAACAGATATAAGTCAAAACACAACAAGAATAACCTATCCCTTACAAGTTGAATAAATTAATGCGTAATATGAAAAACTTCCCTAATAAATATTCAGGTGTAAAGATCGTTTTTAAACCTTCCTCGTATATTTTAAGAGGAATAAATCTAATCTGTGCTTTTTTTATTTTAGGTTCTAACCTTATTGGCTTAAAAACAGACTCTTATTCTTATATTGCAATTGGACTAGCAATATTTTTAATTATACTTGCTTGTTATCACAATATATGGACATTCTATATAGACGAAAAAATTGTTCAAAATAAAAAAGGAATTTTATTTTTTAATAAAAAATCACAATACAGTTTTTCTGAAATATCTTCCATATTTATTGACAAATATAACAGAATGGGGCGTAGTTCAGAATATACAGAAATCTCAATTCAGTTTAAAGATGGAGAAACACAAACAATAGAAAACGATAAAACCAAAAAATTAGAAAAAGACATTGCACTTGCAAAAGAACTACAATTATTGCTCAACTCGTGTGAAAACTAATATGTTTTGTATTAATAAAAAAAAGATAATTACAAATGAAAGTAGAAAAAAAACGCCCCCCAATGTTACAAGCAAATTGTATGTTCCGTGTAAAATAATTGGGATTATAAGAACTGAAGTATGAATATTTTTTGTTTTTATGATAGCTTTTAAGTAATATGGACTAACAAGTATATGAAGGAGACTTGCTGTAACAAGCCTAATTGGTAGTAGCCTTATCTCAAAAAGCATATACGAAATGTTTTCGAAACCAGCAAAACAAGAAGCAAAGAACATTACTAAGATTAATATTTGATTTTTATTTTTTTCTTCATTAGAAATTGTCAGAGATGATGAGTATTTAACACGCAATAAAAAGTAGTAAAACAAAAAGAATTTTATCATCTCTTCAATAGTAGCTGAATATATAAAAGAATCAAAAAATAGGTTTAAAATTTCTCTCTGCCCTAATAATGGAGAAAATAAAAAGAAAATTAATAACTGTAAAATTGAAGAAACAAGTATAGCCAAAAATGAAAACAAACTTGCATATAAAACAGCATAAACCTGAACACCCATCCTACATACAAGAAAAAAGCTAAAAAACACAGAAAAAATAAACGGAAAGAAAACGAAGCAAATAAAAGTGAACACAAGTATCAAAATAGATATGATAAAAAATGCCGTCGGACAGGATCGAACTGTCGACACAAGGATTTTCAGTCCTTTGCTCTCCCGACTGAGCTACAACGGCTAAACACTTGAGCAATGATAATTTTTTTAAGCGTTTCTGTCAATAAGGAATTCCTATTAAATATTAGTTTTTAGAAACAAAAATAATGTAGGCATACAATCATAGGTGTGTACATTATGATATTTTTGATATTCATAGCTATTTAAACATTTAAAAATAACAGTATAATGAATGACCCCTATGTTGATTATTATATTTTTGAATAAATGAGGGTAGGAGATAATAGTGCGAAAGTCGTGTTTTGTTTTTCTTTTAGTTGGAATGTGTTTCTTTTCTTGTAAGACAATGCCTGTAGAGGTGGAAACCCCCACCATAGTGGAGAAAAAAATAGAAAGTGAACCACTTAAAGAAGAAGCTGTTGTTGAAAAACCAATGATTCAAGAAACTGAAGTTCCTATAAAAAAGACTGCAGAACCTGTTGAAGAAACAAAGCAAGAAGAACATATCAATCAAGAAACAGAGGTCATTGCAGAGTTTGGTGAGGTGAAAATCACAAAAAAGCATTATAATGACACAATGGATGAAATAAAGATTGTGGTTGATGGTTTAAACAAAACAACAGCCTCAAAGGATTATGCCACATGGCTTAAATATTTATCAGATCAGTATAAACAAACTTACTCCAATCCATCGGTCTTAAAAAGTACTTCTGACACTCTGCCAGTAAAAGGGTTAAAGCTTAATAACCTCAAGGATTTTTTTAATTATGTATTTGTTCCATCTCGTCAAAAAATAAAAGTTGATGATATTAAATTTCTTTCACCTCTTAAAGTAAATGTAATCATGATCACTAAGGGGAAAGAGCTTTTGGTGTATAACTTAGAAAAAATTAATGAAAAATGGCTTCTTGTTCCTCGAACATAGAAATTACAAACTGACTAGTTAAAAATTAACCTGTCGTTTTGCTGTACTAAAGTGGCTTATTGTCAAAAAATAAAAAATAAGCTACTATGTTTCCAGCATTACAACATGTAACTTATAAGGAGGTTGTTAGAATGCGAAGTAGATTATTTTTATTCACAATATTTTTTGTTGCAGTTTCATTTTCAACTTTTGCCCAGAATAGCAAAAATGATGAATCTCTTATGACTGTGGAAGAGGCTTACCTCAATTCCATTGAGGGTGTTATCATAAAGGAAATGGTTTCATCCGAAGGCAGGGATACAAAACTCGTTGCTTTGCAGTATATACAAGATGCTATTGAAAAGGGAAAGATTTCTCAAGATATTGAGCATGCTTTGGACTCTCTTGCAACGGTAGGGCTTTCAACTGTTGTTTACGAAAATGGTAGAGCAATGAATAATTATCCTGATATTAGAATTAAGGCATGTGAACTCTTAGGCAAGATGGGCACAAAAGATGCTATGAAAACATTGGTGCGTGTTATGTATGCTGATAATGAGCCTTCTGTTGTTACTGCTGCAGTACATTCAGTTGGTGAGTTAGGGTTCAATGATGGTGATGAAGCTATTGAAATGGTCAATTGGATAAATCGTAAATTTGATGTGATTAATCCTACAAGTTCTTTAGCTCTTGAAATACTAAACACTTATGAAAAGATTGCTTCAAAAGTTGAAAATAAAAAAGCTATGGTTGAAGGCATTATGAGAATAGCCTCAAACTATAGTTATGTTACACCTGTAAGAGAAAAAGCATTAGCACTTTTAAAGACTGTAACAGGTACTAGCACACAAGATAATAAATAGTTAATTATCAAGAGTACCACCTAGTCTAATTAAGATTGGGTGGTATTTTTTTGTCCATGTATAATCTAATCTTAGCTTCTTCATCACGAAATAGAAAAGAATTACTTTCTAGGCTTAATATTCCATTTACTGTGGAGGAACCCACTTGCAATGAAGATGAAATATTAGGCAATTCTTCATCCACAATTACACAGAAACGTGCTTTTGCTAAAATGGCAAGTGTCGCTCAAAAATACCAGAATGAAAAATTTATTATAATCGGTGCGGATACTGTTATTGATGTTTCAGGAATAATCTTTGGCAAGCCTAAAACACAAGATGAAGCAAGGTATATGATATCATCATATTCTGCCGGTTCACATCTTGTTATTTCTTCCATTGCTTTGCTCAATACGTATACAAACGTAATAGAAAAAGCTACATCCTCGAGTAGAGTATATTTCAAAAAGCTTGAAGAATGGGAAATTGATAGCTACTTAAAAACAAATGACTGGAAAGGTGTTGCTGGAGGATATAGAATACAGGGACTTTCAAATCTATTTATAGAAAAAATAGAAGGCTCTTACTCAAGTATTGTAGGTTTTCCAATAAATGAGTTCTATTCATGCTTAAAATCTTTATGTAAAGATGTAGATATTAATAAATTAATTTTTAATCGCACAGACATTTAATCAATAAGTAAATTAACCAATACATTTCCTCAATTAGACAAATTGTAACTTAAACACATAATTATTTTTTTATCTTTGCTAGCATGTGTTATCAACGATTGCTTAAATTCTATGCAATTTAGACAGTTGGGGATATGAATAATTTAGAATACTTAAAATAACGGGGGCATTAAATATGCAAAATACTAACAAAAGACATTCAAGTTTAGCAGTGTTTTTGTTTATTGCAGTTCTTTCATTTTCTTTAATTTCTGCAAAATGTTTTAATGACACAGAAGCGGGTACTGTTTTTGCAGATACTGCAAAGAGTTCTGTACTTTCCAAAGACTCCATCACATTTTTAGAAAAAATGCAACAAGCTAATAGAGAATTAACAAGTGCTGTATTGCCTTCAGTTGTAACTATTGATGTGGTTGAAATGCGAAAAGTTAGAGATCCTTTTAGCTTTGGAGATTCACCTTTTAGATTTTTCTTTGGAAAACCTGATGAAGAAGATGATGAAGAAGGAGGAATGAGAGAATATAAAGCACAAGGTATGGGTTCTGGCTTTGTGGTGAGAAAAACAGGCAATACATACTACGCACTCACAAATCAACACGTGATTGGGAACGCAACGGACATCTCTGTTATGCTTTACGAGGGAAAAGAAATAAAAGCTAAGCTAATAGGTTCTGACACGAGAAAGGATATCGCTCTAATCTCTTTTGAATCAACAGAAAATATTCCTATTGCAAAATTAGGAAATTCTGATGAAGTACAAGTAGGAGATTTAGTCTTTGCAATTGGTTCTCCTATGGGATATGTTTCTAGTGTCACACAAGGAATGATCAGTGCTGTAGGTAGACACGGAGGACCTAATAAAAGCAATGTTAATGATTTTATACAAACTGATGCAGCAATCAATCAAGGAAATTCAGGTGGTCCCTTAGTGAATATATATGGAGAAGTTGTTGGTATAAACACATGGATTGCTTCTTCTAGTGGTGGCTCACAAGGACTAGGCTTTTCCATACCTATAAACAATGTTAAAAAAGCAATTGATGATTTTATTAATAATGGTGTTTTGCAATATGGCTGGTTGGGTGTGCAATTGATTCAAGTAGACAAAGACTTTTTGGCAAGTTTAAAAATAGAGAATACTGAAGGTGCATTAGCAGCTCAAGTTTTTTTAGGTTCTCCTGCAGACAAAGCAGGTATTATGCCTGGCGACTTTATAATTGAATTAAATGGAAAACATATCAAATCTGTTGATAATCTTGTACGAGATGTTGGGGATCTTCTTGCAGGGGAAACAGCAGTTTTTAAGCTAATTCGAGACAATAAAACTATAACAGTTAATGCAAAAATAGAAGCACGGGATGAAAAAATTGTTGAAAATTCATCAAAACTATGGCCGGGCTTTACACCAATACCTATAACAGATGAAATTATAGAAAAACTAAAACTAGATAAAGGTCAAAAAGGTGTAGTAATTGCTAATATATTACCAAAAAGTCCTGGTATCATAATGGGGCTAAAACAATCTGATGTAATTGTAGGTGTATGCAACAAAAAAATATCAAATATTGCAGAATTCTACAGTGAACTTTCTACTTCTTCTAAAGAAGTATGGTTTGATATTATAAGGGAAGGACAAAATCTTTCTACTGTAAGATTTAAGAAAAACTAACTAAGATTAAAGTCTGGGGAATTAAGTTTCTCCAGACTTTTTATTAAAACTTTATTCAAGCAATAAATCTATATAAGTATCTAGAACTTTGTCTACGTCTTTCCTATTTTCAATCTTTTTAGCAATAGTTTTTCCTAACTCAACGCCTTCTTGATCAAAGCTATTTATATTCCAAATAAAACCTTGAAACATCACTTTATTCTCAAAATGAGCAAGCAAAGCACCCAATGATTTTGCATTAAGTTCATCACCGTATAAAAGAGAAGAAGGTCGTTCTCCACAAAAATGCTTATTTCTATTCCTATCATCTTTGCCAATTGCAAAAGCATATATCTGAGCAATGAGATTCCTTAATAATTTTGTATGATTTTCTTTGATTCTTTTATAGTAATTTGATTCTTTAACTTTGCTAATATCATCTCGACATAAAGAAGTATTTTTAAAAGCTATAAATTGCAAAGGAACCACTTCATTACTTTGATGTAAAAATTGATAGAATGAATGCTGTCCATTTGTACCAGCTTCTCCAAATATTATAGCTCCTGTAGGATATTCCAGAGTCTCAAGATAGCGACTACAAGATTTGCCACTAGATTCCATGTCTAGCTGTTGCAAATGAGCAGGAAATCGAGAAAGACTTTGAGAATATGGCAAAATTGCTGTTGACCTATACCCTAAGACATTTCTTTCATAAACACCAATAACAGCATCAAGTAAACTAGCATTTTTTCTTATATCCTGATTTAGTGCATTGTCATCAGCTTCCTTTGCTCCTTCTAATAACTCACAAAATAATTCATATCCAAAACTCAACGATAAAACCAAAGCTCCACATGCTGAGGTAGAAGAATAACGCCCGCCAATGTTATCATCAATATAAAAATGGTTAAGATAAGAATCATCTTTTGCCAAAGGACTTGAAGAAGATGTTACAACAACAATGTTCTTCTTTGCATTTTTAACACCTTTCAGTTTCAAATATTCTAAAACCACTGCCTCATTTGCCAATGTCTCTTCCGTTGTCCCACTTTTAGAAACAAGAATAAAGAGACTAGAAGAAACATCAATATCTGAAAACACTGAAACAGCATCAACAGGGTCAACATTCGAAATAAAATGAGCATTTAATTTACTCATTCCTTTTGAAACAGCATACTCTTTTAATGCAAGATATAAACTTCTAGGTCCTAAATCAGAGCCACCAATGCCAATTTGTACAACATCTGTAAAGAGTTTTCCATTAGAAGAAAGAATTTTACCATCATGTATACCTTTAGAAAATTCTATAATTTTTTCTTTTTGGCTTAAATAAAAATTATGTATACTTGTATTATTTTCTAAATTTATTTTATTACTCCGAGTTAGATGGTGTAACACCATTCTATTTTCGCTTGTGTTTATTATATCTCCTTTTAACAAAGCTTGAAACTTAGGTATTACTTCTTGCTCATTGCTTAAATCTTGCAAACAGTTAAGGATTTCATCATTCACCTGTTTTGTTGCGTAGTTATACATCAAGGAACTAGAAACAGGGCATTGATATGTTTTTATTCTATCACTTTGAAGAACATTGCGAAGTTTCACCTTTTCTATTTTTTTTAGCCTTTCAAAGGACTCAAGTCTATCAAGATTATTCCATTTCATATAATAAATTATAAATTTATTACAGTATTTTGCAAGCTTTAATACTTTGGTTAAGATAAATGCTACACAATAGAATGAAATGCATCAAAAGGATAGGATTTTCGAATTTCAGGAAGAACTTCATCAATTCTTTCAGTACTTGGTACAGTAATAGGTAAGTTAAAGCCAAACACCTTATTCACATTCCCTCCACAAAGAGCAGTAATTCTTTCATTTGAAATACCAGCTTTTTGCAAAGCTTTAATTAATAAAAGCGTTCCTGCAAAACCAGGAACTCCTGATGCTCCTTTTTCCTTATCTTTTATTGTATGAGGAGCATGATCACTTTCTATCCAATCAATATCACCTAAAATAAGAGAATCAAAAATTGCTTTTCTATTTTCTTCATCTCGCAATGGTGGATTCATTTTAACAAATAGACCTTCAGTTTTATATGCTTCTTCATTCAAAAGAGCATGATGAGCTGTAGCTCCTGAACTTATATCAACACCTGCTTCTTTTGCCTTTTTAACGAGAAGAACTCCATCTTTTGTGCTTATATGACAGATATGAAGATGACCTTCAAAACCAGTTTCTTTTACTAAGTCAATCTGATCTTTAATAGATTCAACTTCAGCTTTTATAGGACGAGCAAGACTATGAGTTTCTGGTTTTGCTATATCAAAAAGTTCTTCCCTCATAAATTGAGTTTTTTCGCAATGCACTGCAATAACACCTTTATACCCACATTCAGTTAAAGTTTTATACACTGTTCGTTGCATTTCTTTTTCAAGTATTCCCATATTGCCTGTTGAATGTCCTGCAAACATTTTAAAACCTACAACACGTGGAAAAAGTTCATTGTAAATTTGTACTACATCTTGAATTTGATCTATAGTATTGGTAATTCCAGCATAAATACGATAAGTAAGCCTTTTATCAATTTCTTTTGCTATTAATTCACCATATTCAAGGCGCTCCTTAATTTCTTTCCTATTTGTTAGAGGAGGCACAGTATTTGGCATATCAAAACAAGAAAGAATTCCACACCTTTTTGCTACAGAAAAACCATGTTTTATTGTTTCTTTTTCACTTTGGACACCATCTCTAAAATGAACATGTACATCAATCATATTCACCACTCCTTAATGTATGAAAAAAAATGCCGAGAATTATTCTAGCATATTTTTAAGGAGAAAAACATGTTAAACATTAAAAAACTATCATTTATTTTTTCATTGATCTTTTTTAGTATAAGTCTTTTTGCACAAGAAATAATGATATCATGTGAAGAAATTGATCTTTTTGGTACTCTTACAATACCTGAAGGTGAAGATGCTAAGACAATCTGCATTATAGTACCCGGCTCAGGTCCTACCGATAGAGATGGAAATAATCCTTTTGGTCTTAAAACAGACACTTATAAGCTATTAGCTGAAGCTCTTTCAGAAAATGGAATTGCTAGCTTCCGTTATGATAAAAGAGGAGCAGGTAAAAGCATTATTGAAGACTTAAAACCAGAAGATATGGAAAAAAACATGCTTTTTGAAACAAATGTTCAAGATTTAAAAAGCATAGTCAACAATCTAAAAGGCATGAATAAATTTGAAAAAATCTTTTTAATAGGGCACAGTGAGGGTTCTTTAGTTTCAATTTTATGTGCAAAAGAAGAAAAAATTGATGGTATCATTTCTATTGCTGGTGTTGGCAAGAATGCAGGAGATTTATTAATTGATCAACTAGAACAACAATTAGCAAAACCTCTTGCAAAAGAAGCCACAAAAATTATTAAAAGCTTAAAAAAAGGAAAACAAGTAAAAAATATACCTGCTATGTTACAGAATGTTTTTAGAGATTCTGTCCAAGGTTATCTTATCTCTTGGTTTAAATATGACCCACGTAAAGAATTAGCCTCTTTGAATATTCCTATTCTTATTTTACACGGTAAAGTAGATCATCAAGTGATAATCGAAAATGCGAAATTATTAGCTTCTGCAAAAAAAGGCACAAAGCTAGTTATAATAGAAAATATGACACATTTAATTAAAGAAGTTGAAAATCCAGAAGATGAATTTAAGACATACTCTGATGCTTCATATCCTATTCCAAAAGCATTAGTTGATGAAATTGTTGCTTTCGTGAAATAAAGGTTTTGAATATGAGTCAAATTAAAGTATATTTGATTGCTCTTTTTGCTTTTCTCAGTTTAAATTTATTTGCACAGCAAGAATATCCAAGAAAATATCATAATGAAGAAGAAGGTTGGGATGGAAAGGCTTTTGCTATATATTTAGCTGAAAATGAGATTGAACAATTTATGAACGATTTAACAAATCAAAAGGGTAGGTGGATATCAAAACTATCAAAAAAAAATACTTGGCTTTCTTGGCAAGCATTAAATGAATGGGATTTAATTGCTGGAGAAACTTACGTTATAATTTGTGGAGATGATGAAACACCTGAATTAATTTTTTTAATTGCAACCATAGAAGAAGATGGCTCTTTTACATATATTGGTAAGGTTTGCGATGCAAATGATCTATCATATTAAGTAACTTAATAGTAATACATTAACTAATATTAAGGGAGTACATTAGCTAGTGTTATGGTTGTACATTAGCTAATGTACAGGGGGCAAATCGCTCGATTTCGCATATGCAAATCGAGCGGTTTCGTTATGCGAAATAGTACTATCTGCATATGCGAGATCGTACAGTTTGCTCTATTCAAAACTTACACTTATTAGGGTATTGGTTATGCATACATTCAATCATAATCTGTTTTATCTAAATCAATATGAGTAAAAACATTAAGATAGTTCGTTCCTGTGTAATCGGCTATTGTATGGGAGTGAAAAGAGCTGTTAACTCTGCTATAAATGCTACTAAAAACTATCCATCTTCTAATATCTACACCTTTGGTCAGCTAATTCATAATCCTACCACATTAGAAATGCTAGAGAGTCTTAATATTCAAGCAATTAGCGAAAAAGATTTAAATAGCAATAAAATTAAAAAAGGTGATGTTGTAGTTATAAGAGCTCATGGTGTTTCGCCAGAAATTATTTTTAAACTTAAAGAAAAAGAAGTAACTATAATAAATTCAACATGTCCAAGAGTTATTAGAAATAGAAAGCTTGCAGAACTTCATGCCGAAAACTCTTTAGTTATACTTGCAGGAGATAAGAACCATCCAGAATTAATTGGAATTGAAGGCTATGTTTTGAGTAAAAAAAATGCAAAATGCGTTATAATTCAAAATGCAAATGAAGCCCATAGTATAGAAATACCTGAAACTAAATCACCAATTGCTTTAATTCCGCAAACAACCATAAAAGAAGAAGAATTTATCTTAATTTCAAACATTTTAAAAGAAAAAATAAAAAATCTAATAATTTTTAATACAATTTGTCCTGCAACTACAGAAAGACAAAATGCTCTAAAAGCTTTATTTGACAAAGTTGAAGCTCTTCTTATCATAGGAGGAAAAAACTCTGCAAATACAAAAAGATTATTCAATACAGCAAAGATGAGCCATCTTCCTTCATTTCTTATAGAAGATGAAAAAGATTTACCAAAGGAAATACAAATATTTAACACGATAGGATTAGCTTCAGGTGCATCCACTCCTGATGAAATGATCGATAAAATTGAAAAAATATTACATACAATTAAGAACACATAAAACTAACTTTAAAAGCTTATTTTTTCATCCGATACCGTTCAAGATGACTCGTATTTTTAATTTGTTCTCTTATAAGAGTTTTATATTTCTTTTTTTTCCTTTTGTGTTTATTAGTTGTGTCACAACACCGAGTACTATTGTTAGTAAACCCCGTCTTAATAGTTTTCAACTTACTGAATTTATTATGTATATGAATCCAGAATTAGATAAACAACGAGCTATGAAAATTTCTTCTATATATATAGAAGAAAGTGAAGCAGAGTCAATTAATTCAGATATAGCTTTTGCACAAATGTGTTTAGAAACTGGATTTCTAAGTTTTAAAGGACTTGTAAAAAGTGAAATGAATAATTTCTGTGGTCTTGGCGCCATAGATATTAATAATAATGGACTTAAATTCGAAACAGAATTATTAGGAATTAGAGCTCATATTCAACACTTAAAAGCTTATGCTTCTAAAAAGCCTCTAAAAAATGAATGCGTTGATCCACGCTACAAATATGTAAATCCAAAAGGAAAAGCACCTTCAATAAAACATTTAACAGGAAAATGGGCTTCTGATCCAGATTATAGCAATAAGATACAAAATATTTTGCATAGGATGTATTTATTTTCTTTTTAATATTAATTTTAATTCATAATTTGTTTTAATACGATTGATAAAACTATAAAATGAATTGTATAATAGGCAGACTATGAGTGAATTTAATTATAAACCTCTTTGGGAGGAAACACTAAAATCTCTAAAAAAAAATATGGATGATTTTTCATCTATATATTTAGACTCTCTTGAATATAAAGATTCAAAAGAAAATTGTCTAATTTTAGCTACTCCATCTCTTTTTTTTAGAGATCAAATAATGCAAAAATATTCAACTAAAATTGAAAAAGATTTATTCTCTCGTTCCAATATTCATATTTCCTTACAAATTGATGTAGATACAAGTATAGATACTGATGATGATAAAGAAAATAAAGAAACAGAACCTAGTTTTGAAAAAGAAGAAAAAGTTCAAGAAATAAAAAACAATGGTCAACATCCTAACTTAAATGAAAAATATACTTTTGAAAACTTTGTAATAGGCAGTGGAAATAGTTATGCCGCAAATGCAGCTCTTGCAGTTGCAAATAATCCAGGACAAACAGCCTATAATCCTTTACTTATATATGGTGGTGTAGGTCTAGGAAAAACTCACCTTTTACAAGCTATAGGCAACCATGTCTATAAGCATACAAAACTAAAAGTTCTATACGTTACTTCAGAAACATTTATAAATGATTTTATTCAATCTGTTAATAATGTCTCAAATAGAGTTGTAGCTATGGAGTCTTTTAAGAAAAAATATAGACATATAGATGTACTACTTATGGATGACATTCAATATTTGGAAAAAGGGGAACAAGTTAAAGAAGAAATGTTTCACACCTTTAATCATTTATATCAAAACAAAAAACAAATAGTATTTACTTCTGATGAACATCCTTCAGAATTAAAAGGTTTTCCAGAAAGGTTAAAATCTCGATTTAAATGTGGTTTAATTACTGACATACAAGTTCCAGAATATGAAACACGTTGTGCAATTTTAATGAAAAAAAATGAATTCTCTAATATTAAAATTGAAAAAGACATAATTGATCTTATTGCAAAAAATATTTCTTCAAATGTAAGAGATTTGGAAGCTTCATTTAATAAGGCAGTTTCATACATAGAATTCACACATAAGAATCTAGATTTAGAAAATGCAAAGAAACTATTAATAGATGATTTTATTTCAGAAAACAAACTTAATATAACAGTAGAATTAATTCAAAATGTTGTTGCAAACTATTTTAATATTTCTGTAGCTGACATAAAAAGTAAAATGAAAACAAAAAAAATAGTTTCTGCACGTCAATATGCAATGTATTTAGCAAGAGAAATGACAGAACATTCAACTACAGAATTAGGATCTGATTTTGGAGGCAAAGATCACACAACTATCGTATATGCTCATCAAAAAATCACTGATCAAATGTTGTCAGAACCTTCTATACAAGTTTCAATTGAAGCATTACAGAAAATAATAAAGGAAAAAAGTACTAAATAGCTTGTTAATAAAGCTGTGTATTATGTTAAATAAACTGTTAATAAATATAGAAATTTATTTTATTTTTAGTTATTCTGTGGAATTGTGGAATACTTAGCTTAGGAAGTTACTTAATTATTCACAAGATAAGTTAAGGATATACGGAGAGTTATTAAGTTTTTAAGAAATTCACAACCACTATAACTAATACTACTAAATTTATATAATTAATAATTATTATTCTGTGAAAAGGGGTAAAAACTATGAAAATAACATTTGATCGAGATATTTTAATTAAAGAATTGAGTATAGCTCAAGAAGTAATTGCTACAAAAACTGCATTAACTATTCTTTCTAATATTTTATTAATAGCAAAAGATGGAAAATTAACTATGAAAGCAACAGATGTAAAAGTTGCCTTTGAAACTACAATTCCTGTTAATGTAATTGAAGAAGGTTCTACAACAGTTTTTTGTGATAAATTAGTAAGTATTATTCTTTCTCTACCACAGGGAGAGATTGAAATGGAACAAATCGATCAAAAAATGGTAGTAAAATCATCTCTAAAAAAAGCTAGATTTCAATTAAAAACAATTCCAGATAATGATTTTCCAGTATTTCTAGAAACAGAAGGTGTTAAGTTTTTTGAACTTCCTAATAAAGATTTTAAGGAAAGTATAAGAAATACTATTTTTGCTACATCTGATGATGAAACGAGATATTTTTTGAATGGTATATATATTGAATACAAGGAAGGACAATTATGCTTTGTGGCAACAGATGGAAGAAGATTGGCAATTGTTAAAAAAAATGTGGTAAATACTGTAATTGAAGAATTTAAGGGTATAATAGTTTTACCAAAGGTATTAAATATTATATATAAAAGACTTAGTGATGAAGGAAATATTTCTATTGGTATAACAGAAAAGAATGTATTTTTCTTTTTTAATAATTACAAGTTTTATTCTATATTGATTGATGGACAATATCCAAATTATGAAAGAGTTATACCAGAAAATCATACTAAGTTTTTTGAAGTTGATAGGAAAGAATTTTTAGAAGCGTTAAAACGTGTTTCTTTAATGGTAGAACAAAAATCAAAACGTGTATATCTAAATCTTTCTAATGATAATATAATCATTTCTTCTCAAGAAAGTGAAATAGGTGTTGCAAAAGAAGAAATGGCTTGTACTTTTACTGGCGATGATGTATTAATGAGTTTGAATTATACATATCTTGAGGAACCAATAAAAACAATTTCATCAGATAGGATAAGGGTTGATTTTGAAGAGCCTACTAGAGCTATCATATTAAAAGGTGTTGGTGAAGATAATATATTTCATGTTATTATGCCAATGCAAATGGAGTAATCTATATAAGTGTCATTTTTGTCTATTTCTTATTTCAATTTTAGAAATTTAAAGAATACAAGTATTAATATTGCATATCCTGAAGTGTTTCTTGTTGGTAAGAATGGACAAGGCAAAACTAATTTTTTAGAAGCTTTGTATATTTCTTCTTATGGAAGTTCTTTTAAAAATATGCCAGAATCTCATATTTCAACTACTGGCACTAATAGTTATAGAATAAAAACTTTATATAAAGAAAATGATGAAATAACTCATGATATTTCAGTGATATATAATAAAAATAAAAAAGAAATATATAAGGATATGAAAAAAATTGATAGAAAGGAATTAGTTAGAACAGTTCCTTGTATATTATTCTATAATTCTGATATTGATTTTGTCACTGGTAGTCAGGTGAGAAAAAGATTTTTTTTTGATCAGTGTTTGGCTATGTATGATAAGGATTATATTTCGTTATTGCATACGTATTTAAAGATTTTGATGGCTAAGAATACTATTATAAGATCTCAAAAAAATATGGAACTATTAGATGCTTATAATATGCAGATTGTAGTTTTAGCTATTGCCATCACTAATAAAAGAGTAAATCTTATTAAAGAATTTAATAATGAATTTCCAAAAATGTATGAAAAGATATCTGGAATTAGTGATGTTAGTATTCTTTATCAACCTTTAATTAATACAACTTCAGAAAAGGAGTTATTAGATATTTTAAATAAAAAAAAAGGATATGAAATTAAAATGGGGTCTTCTGTTATTGGACCACATAGAGATAAAATACATTTTATTAAAGATAATATGTTATTTGATAAGCAATCATCTAATGGACAGAAAAGACTTATATCTTTAATTTTGAGAACACTACAGGCAAAGTTTTACACAGAAAAGCTAAAGCAAAAACCTATTCTCTTAATGGATGATGTTATACTTGAGTTAGATAATGATAAAAGACAAAGTTTTATGTCTTTATTACCTTCTTATAAACAATTATTTTGTACTTTTTTACATGGAGAACCATTTAATAATTATAAGACAAAGGATACGAAAGTTTTCTTTGTTGAGGATGGAATATTGAATGAAAGAAATTAAAAAAATTTCTGATTTGTTAGATTCTTATATTTCTTTTTTAACTATGAGAATGCAAAATAGAAAAAAGAATATAGATATTTATAATCAATGGGAAATAATTGTAGAAGAAGAGAATTTACCTATTGAGTCTTATTTAGATGATGTTAAAAGTAATACACTTTTTGTACATGTAAGCCATCCAGGTAATGCTCAACAAATAAGAATGAAAAATAAAAAAATTATAGATATTTTTAATAATACATTTCCAGATTTAAATATAAAGAAAATGATTATTATAATAGATACTGTTTTTGATATAAATCAAAATGTTCCATGTGGAACATATGGGAAGGAATTATGAGTTTGAAGTTATATAATACTATGGGAAAAAAGTTGGAGGAGTTTATTCCAATTAATAAGAATTTAGTAGGGTTTTATGGTTGTGGTCCAACTGTTTATAAACCTGCACATATCGGTAATTTACGTGCTTATGTTTTTCAGGATATTTTAACGAGATCTTTGAAGTTTTTAGGATATGATGTTAAACATGTAATGAATATTACTGATATAGGACATTTATCTGATGATGGTGATGATGGTGAAGATAAAATGTTAAAATCTGCTAGAGAAACTGGATTAAAAGTTAATCAAATTGCAGACATGTATATTAATCTTTTTTTTAAGGATGTTGATAGTTTGAATATTAAAAGACCTTCAGTTGTGTGCAAGGCAACAGAGCATATAGAAGATATGATTGAGTTGATAAAAAAAATAGAAAAAAATGGTCATACATATATATCAGAAGGTAATTTATATTTTGATATTTCAACATTTCCAGATTATGGAAAACTTAGTGGAATAGATATAGAAAAATTAAAACCTGGTGCTAGGATAGAAATTGATAAAAATAAAAAAAATCCCAATGACTTTGTATTATGGTTTACAAAGAGTAAGTTTGAAAATCATGCTCTTTTATGGGATTCTCCTTGGGGACGTGGATATCCTGGATGGCATATAGAATGTTCAGCTATGAGTATGAAATATTTAGGAGAACATTTTGATATACATACAGGTGGAATTGATCATATCAGAGTTCATCATACTAATGAAATTGCACAATCAGAAAGTGCTACAGGAAAAAAATGGGTGAATTATTGGTTGCATAATGAATTTTTAATAACTGATAAAGGAAAAATGTCGAAATCAGAAGGAAATGTATTTGTTCTTAATGATATTATAAATGCAGGATTTGAGCCATTAGATTATAGATTTTTCCTACTTGGTGGTCAGTATAGAAAACAATTAGCATTTTCTTGGGAGGCTTTAGAAACTTCAAAAAATGCTAGAAAAAAATTATTAGAAAAAGTAAAAAAAATATTAGAAGAATGTTCAGAAGAAAAAATAACCGAATATGAAAAACTATCCGATAACTTTAAATTTGAAGATTATAAAAAATACATAAGTAATGAAAATTTGATATCCAATTTAAATAAATTTAAAGATGCAATAGAAAGAGATTTAAATACTCCTAATGCTTTTAGTTATTTACAGGCAATAGTTAAAGAGAAAAATATAAAAACAGAAGAAGTATTAATAACTATTGCAATAATGGATTCAGTTTTAGGATTGAATATAATAAAAGAAGCTAAAAAATTAAATAAATTTAGTAATAATGTAGATAATATAGATGTAGAGAGAATAGAGAAATTAATAACTGAAAGAAATCAGGCAAAGATAGACAAAGATTATAAAAAAGCCGATAATATAAGAGAACTTTTGAAGTTGGAAAATATTCTTTTAGAAGATACTTCTAATGGAACAATTTGGAAAATTGTAGATTTTGAGTAATCATGGTGTAACATTATGATGATATTTTTGTTTGCTGGGTGTTAAAGATGCTGAATGCTAAATCTGATGCTGATTTTCGTTACATATATGAGAAGGTTATGAATGTTATTTATAAAGTTTCATATAATATAACAAAAAAGCGTGAAGTTGCCGAAGATATATGCCATGATTGTCTAATAAAAATGACAGAAAAAGAGATGGTTTTTCCTTCAATAGATGATGCAAAATATTGGCTTATAAGAGTTGTGAGGAATGCTTCACTTAATTATGTGAAAAGGATAGCCAGAGAAAGAAAAGCATATCAGAAAGTCTTTAAGGAAAGTACAAATCAGACTGCTACAAGTGAAGAGACGCTTTTAAAAGATGAAACGGTTGCTTGTGTGCAAAAGGCATTTGAAAAATTGCCTGAAAACTTAAAGTCAGTTTTGCAACTTAAGGAATATAGTGACCTTAATTATAAAGAAATTGGCGATATATTAGGAATTACAGAAGGAAATGTAAAAATTAGAGTTTTTCGTGCTAGAAAACGATTATCAAAAATGATAGGAGAAGATGATGTCTACTTGCCCTAATGAAGATTTGTATTGTGCTTTTGTTGATGATGAAGTGTCTCCGCAATTAGAGGAAAAACTTAAGGCTCACTTATCTCAGTGTGAAAAATGTAGACAAATTGTTAATCGATATATCTTATTGAAAGACGCTTTAAAATGTAAAAATATACCAGATTTAGACATGAATAAATCTTTTGAAAAACTTCTTTTAAAACGTAATTCCTTTGTAGTTAAAAAACAAAAGACATTCCTTATAGGTTTAAGGTATAAAGTAATTGTTTCAGCAGTTGCTGGTATATTTTTACTTGCATTTTTATTTGTTCTTTTGCAACATAATCCTGATTATAATAGGACATATACTTTACGTAAAAATGAAGTTAAATTTACCCCTATAGTACCGATATCTCATAAACAACATAAAAATATAATATCAAATATTGATTTACGTGATATGACTAATGTTATCAAAACTGATAATAAATATAATAAGAAAATTTATAAAGGTTTTACTGATACATTTAATACTTTTACTTCATTATATGCTCCATTAGAAAATAATCGAAGTGATTTTACTGTTTCTATGCCTCATATGAACGAAAATATTTCCTATAATTATGGAACAAATATTCTTATATATACAAATTTAAATAAAAATGTTAAATAAATTTGTATATTTATTACAAAAATACTCATTGTTTCGTTTTTTCATATTAATTATTTTTTTTCTAGTTATTGCTGTTTGTGTAATAAAAGTAAGTATTTTTAGTAGGGTTTCACCAGTAATTTTTAATATAAGTCCGTCAGTTTTTGATAAGAAT
This sequence comes from uncultured Treponema sp., assembly GCA_963543085.1. Lineage (GTDB taxonomy): Bacteria > Spirochaetota > Spirochaetia > Treponematales > Treponemataceae > Treponema_B. The sequence continues at coordinate 24,509 of CAUUAF010000007.1, forward strand.
GAGTTAATTACTATAACTGGGGAAAACTTCGGCGAAGAGGCAGAAGATTCTTTTTTAAAAATAGATAATGTTATGATTCCTTCTACACTATGTAATGAATGGAAAGATAAAAAGATTGTCTTGTCTAGCAATATGATTAGTGATGGAGGGCTTTTATTTGTTATAGCAAAAAATATCTATTCAAAACCTCTTTTTATATCTGGTATATCAGATATTCCAGTAGTAGAACTACAAAAAAATATTGAAGAAAAACCTAGTATTGAAGCACTTAGTAAGGATTATGGTGAGATAGGCAGTTTAATCAAAATATATGGTAGTAATTTTGGTAGGATACGTGATGATTCAGATGTAATTTTTATTGGAAAAGACTTACTTTCTGAAAGAGACTATAATGATAGTCTTGTTTTATTGTCAATTAATAAGAATGTTGAAAATGTCATTTATTGTTCTGAAAAAGATTTTGATTTTGATTTTTGGAGTAATGAAGAGTTGCGTATAAGAATTCCAGATGGAGCAGAATCAGGATTGATAGCAATTAAAACTAAAAATGGAATAAGTAATGCTGTTCCTTTTAACGTAAGAGCGAAACCTGGAATTAAATCTTTCCAAAATAAAGAAAACTTTTTAATATCTATGGAAACAGAAATCTCAAATGTCAAAGCTGAGAAGGATAATGTATTATTTTTAAGAGTTCCATCACCAGAAGAAACGAATTCACAATCAAATGTGAAGATAGTATTCAATGCTCCACCTCCATTAGTTCAAAATAGTAGTGAAGGAGTAATTTATCAATTTGACAATATAAGAGAGGATGATAAAATATCAATAAGACGACAATATACTATCACAACTTGTGAAATTAAAACTGATATAAACATTAGAAATATTTCAACAAAGATTCATAATCAAAAACTACATGACTATTATACAAAAGAAACAACTCTGTTACCTGTAAATGATACTTTAATTAAAACGCTTGTTAACGATATAATAGGGAGTGAACGAAACACTTATCTTAAAGCAAAAAAGATATATGAATACATAATTTCAAATTTTAATATAACAAAAGAAAATCTCTCTAATAGGACTGAAACAGTTTTATCAATATTAGAAAATAAAACAGGTAGTCCATATGATATGGCTCTTCTATTTTCTACGCTATGTCGTGCAAGTGATATTCCGTGTGTTCCTATTTCTGGAATAATAATGGATAATTTAAAAACTTATCTTCATTGGTGGGTAGAATTTTATATAGATTCTTATGGTTGGGTTCCATTAGATATAGGAATGGCTTTGAATATTCCATTTGTTAGTAAAGTAGAAAATAAAAAGGATTATTATTTCGGAAATTTAGATGGAAATAGAGTAAGTTTTTCTCATGGAGAAAAAGAAATATTACAGATGACAGTTGCTGGAAAGATATATTCAAGGGAAAGGAACTTTGCATTTCAAAGCTTTTGGGAAGAAACATTGAATATAAATTCATATACATGTTTTTGGCATGTTCCTCAAATTACTAAAGTAAATTAAATATTTTTCTAAAATTCATTGGAGATAATTAATGGCTAATATTAATGATTCGCAATTTAAAAGTAGTTTACATGAAGAATGTGGAGTTGTGGGTATCTGGAATGCTAATGATTTGAATTCAATTGATTCTTTTGATGAAGCAGCTCGTCTTGCTTTTTATTCTCTTTTTTCGTTACAACACAGAGGACAAGAAGCAGCTGGAATAGCAGTACTAAATGGAAAGAATATTAGAGTATTTAAAAAATTAGGACTCATAACAAACATATTTAAAGAGGAAGATATTGCTAAACTTCAAGGTTTTGCAGCAATAGGACATACACGTTATTCGACAACTGGAGATAATGTTACTTCGAATATTCAACCATTCTATATTCTTACTCAGCATGGTCAAATTGCATTGGCACATAATGGTAACTTGGTTAATGCTAAAACTTTACGCAAAAAGCTTTTAGAGCAAGGAGTTGGGCTTTCTTCAACATCAGATACTGAAGTGATGATTATGATGTTGGCTGCTGCAAAAGGAATAACATGGAAAGAAAGAATAGCTAATTGTATGAAAGAATGGGAAGGTTCTTTTTCAATACTACTTTTAACTGAAGAAGGTTTATATGCTGCTAGGGATCCATGGGGATTTAGACCTCTATGCTATGGAAAGGTACAAGAAGGAATATGGGCAGTAGCAAGCGAAACTTGTGCAATGCTACCTCTTGGATGTTCTACTATAAAGGAAGTTGATGCAGGTCAAATTATTAAATTTGATAATAAAGGGGTAGAAGTTTTTAATGTAATGAATCAACATGAAAATTTGTCATGTTGTATTTTTGAGTATATTTATTTTGCTCGCCCAGATAGTATCTGGAACGGAATACAAATACATAATGCAAGAGTAAGATTTGGACAATATCTTGCAAATTCTTTGCCTGTTGAAGCTGACGCTGTTATAGCTATACCTGATTCTGCTCGTTCAAGTGCTATAGGTTATTCTCAAGTTTCTGGAATAAAATATGATGAAGGTTTTTCTAAAAATAGATATATAGGTAGAACTTTTATACAACCGACTCAAAAATTGAGAGAACAAGGTGTTGCAATGAAATTTAATGTATTGGAAAATACTGTAAAAGGAAAACGTCTTGTTGTTATTGATGATAGTATTGTAAGAGGAACTACAATAAGACGATTGATTAATATGTTGCGAGAGGCAGGAGCAAAAGAAGTACATGTAAGAATAGCTTCTCCTCCTATTCGTTTTTCATGTTATATGGGAGTAGACATGGGATCTAAAGAATGTTTAATTGCAAATAATAGAAGCATAAAAGAAATACAAAATTATATAGATTCTGATTCTCTTGCTTTTCTTTCTTTTGAAGATATGCTTTCTGCTATGAAAGACGAAGGAGCAACATGTGGTTTTTGTTGTGCATGTTTTGATGGCAAATATCCATGTGATATAAGTGAAGCAAGCAATAAAGAAGATTTTGAATAGTCAGAAATTCTTTTGGAGGTATTGGAATTTTAAAATATGTTTGACAATTTATACTTCAATGTGTTTTAATATAGGAATAGCTTAAACTATTAAGGAGTATGCATATGTTCAAACGCTTTTGCGTAATTGGGATTGTTATTGCTTTTGTGCTTTTATCTTGTGGAAGTAATAAACAAAATGAATCTAGTTCTACAGTCGTAGCAACAGAGCATAAAAAAGGGATTATCTGTGATAAAGTTATTTTCTCGGTCAATATGGATGAAACAGTTGCACTAAAGGATGTGGTTGAGGGAAAGCAAGATGTGCTTTTCACACGCGTTCCACCTGCGATATTGGGTACATTATCTGATTCAGATAGAGATAAACTTGATATTTACTCGATCCCTTCGGGTTCTTGGTCGTTATGGATAAATCCAATACCAAATAAACCTCCTTATACACATAAACTTAACTCAGGAGAAACTATATTTAATCCTCTGGCATTACAAAAAGTTAGATATGCAATTAATTGGTTAATAGATAGGAAGAAAATAATTAATGAAGTTTTAGGTGGTGAAGGAGATCCTATGTTTACTCCAATGACACCGGGACAACCAGGAACTTATCGCTATAACCTAATTCCTATCAAGCTTGGAATGACTGACAATGGAGATGAAAAACTTGCTATAGAAATGATTACAAAAGCATTAGAAGAAGCTTCCCAATTACCTAGCAATAGAGGGAAACTTATTAAAGGGGATAAGTTTTGGCAATATGAAGGTAAAGATATATTAGTAAAGTTTTTTATAAGAGTTGATGATGCTACGGGTCGCTTGCCAGCAGGTCGTTATATTGCAGATCAAATTGAAAAAGCTGGTATTAAAGTTGAACGTCTTGAATGGGATAGAAGCAGGTCAAGTGACTCAGTTTATGGAGCAAACCCAGCAGATTATATTTGCACAATGTATACTGAAGGTTGGGGAGCAGGAGCTACAAGAAGATGGTGGGACGTAAGTGTTTGTCAAATGTTTGCACCATTTTATGGTTATATGCCAGGAGGTTCTACTGCTGGATATTGGAATTATGAAAATGCTCGCCTCGATGAATTGGGAAAAAAAGGTCAAAACGGACAATACCTAAATGAAGAAGATTACTGGGCAGGTAACCTTGAAGCTACAGAGCTTGGACTAAAAGAAGCAGTTAGGATATATATTTTGTCTAATAAGGATAGTTTTGTCGCAAACAAAGCACGTTTTAATTCTCGTATGCTCTATGGTGTAGGAGATGGGCTTAATGGTTGGTCAATTCGTTCTGCTGACGTAAAACCTGATACTTCTGGAGCTTTCAAAGGACAAAAAGTATTACGTGTTTCTCAGCACTCTGCACGTGGCTCTCTTTTTATGTCTAGTTGGGATCCTGTAGGGCGTGGTGGTTTTACAGATTCATATTGTGCCGTTGTTACAGGTGCTACACACCTAAAGGAAGTTGATGAAGCTCCTCATACTGCTGAAGACATAACTTTTGGTTGTAAGATTGATGCAAGTAGTGCTCAAGTGAGTCCAAAAATATTATCTGATGGGACAATTGGTGGTGATGTTATAGTACCTTCAAGTGCATTAATTTTTGATACAAAAAGAAAAGAATGGAAAGAGGTAGGAGATGGTGTTACTGTTGCAGTATCTGCTACAGGTTCTTTTGTTGAAAATTTTTATTGGCATAATGGAGAGCCTATAACACAAATTGATGAACGTTATGCAACAGCTTTTATAAGAGATTGGTGTACTAAAGATGGTGAAGATGATCTATATTATGACGAATCATTATCTGCAAACTTATCAGAAGAATTAGCAGTTAGTAAAGGTACTATCTATAATGAAGATGGGTCTATGACATTTTATAAAAACTTCTTTTTCTCACCTGATTTAAATCGTACCATTACACAAGTAGGTGCTCCAAGTAGCAAAGCAGGAAATCCAGGACGACCTACTATTGTTCCTTGGGAAATAAATGAGGCTTTAGCAGAGATGGTTGTTAAAGGTTCTGCAAGTGGAACAAAATATAACTTCCTAGAAGCAGGGCAAGGGGCTACAGAGGTTGATGTGGTCTCTCCTCCTTGTGTTGCAGATATCAAAGCAAAATTACAAGAACTAATGGAAACTAAACATATCCCTGTTTATATAAAAGGTCTTGTGGATGAAGCTTATTGTGTAAATCGCTATAAGGCTTCCATTGATTTTATAGAAAAATATGGACATGCTTATATAGGAAATGGTGCTTTAATGCT
>CAUUAF010000008.1:0-29625 GCA_963543085.1 uncultured Treponema sp.
GTGGGTTTATGTCTTCCTATTGTAAATACATAGTAATAGCTATATAATCACGGCCATTATGTTAGATTACAAATTTGTTAAAAGCAATTTAGATGCTGTAAAACAGAACATTGTTAGACGCAATATAAAAGCTGATGCAGACCTTGTGGCTAAGCTATATGATGAACGTACTGAAATCACCACGAAGATTCAAGAGTTACAGAAACAAAAGAAAGATAATTCCAAACAAATGAGTGGGAAACTTTCGGATGAGGAGAGAGAGGTTCTTGTAGGACGTGGAAAAATTATTAAGGATGAAATTGCGGCTCTTGAAGGTGTCCTTGCACAGGTTGAGCAAGATATGCACAGAGAGGCAATGCGTCTTCCCAATATGACTCATCCTGCAAGTCCATCAGGTAAAGATGATCAGGAGAATGTTGAAATTAAACGAGTGGGGACAATTAGGGAGTTTTCATTTAAGCCTAAAGATCATGTTGAATTGGGGCAAGCGTTAGACATTATAGATTTTGAAGCTGGCACTAAAGTTTCTGGAGTTAAGTTTTACTATCTAAAAAAGAAAGCGGTATTGTTGGAACAAGCTTTAATTACCTATGGATTTAATATTTTGATGGAAAAAGGTTTTATTCCACTTTCTACTCCAGATATTGCAAAAGAAGAAATTCTTAAAGGCATTGGTTTTAATCCTAGAGGAGATGAATCCAATGTATATACCATTGAAGATACAGATACTTGTCTTGTAGCAACAGCAGAGATTACTTTGGGTGGATATCATTCAGATGAAGTTTTATCAAAGGAAAAACTGCCTATTAAGTATGCGGGTATTTCTCATTGCTTTAGAAAAGAAGCTGGAGCTGCAGGACAATTTTCTAAGGGATTATATCGAGTCCATCAATTTAATAAGCTTGAAATGTTTATATTTTGTTTGCCTGAAGATGGGGAGAAATACCACCATTTTTTAAGAGATGTTGAAGAAAAAATCTTTGAAGGTTTGGGGATTCCTTTTAGAGTCGTGGAAATATGTACTGGTGATTTAGGTGCTCCTGCATATAGAAAATGGGATTTGGAAGCATGGATGCCAGGACGTAATGGTGGAGAGTGGGGAGAGATAACTTCTGCTTCTAATTGCACTGATTTTCAGGCTAGACGACTCAATATTCGCTACAAAGATTCTGATGGTAAAAATAAGTTTGTGTATACACTAAATGGAACTGCCATTGCGATTTCTCGAGCTTTAATTGCAGTCTTAGAGAACTATCAAATGGAAGATGGAAGTATTAAAGTACCTGATGTTTTGGTTCCTCTTTGTGGATTTGATAAAATAGATTAGTTTGTATTAGAGTTTTTTGAGGGTATTTAATGCAATGGGTTCAAGATAAAAAAACTACGTTAAGTAAATTGCAAGATATGCGAAAGAATGCATTGACGGCTTCTTCTGTTTCTCTTGCAACTGTTTCAGGAGTACTTTCCACAAAAACTAATCTTGTTAAATATGCGTCCTCTGAATTGGGTTTTGACCTTGTAACAACAAAAAGTTTTCAAGTGATTCCTAATAGTGGCAATCGGGAACCGATTATCTGCCAACCGGAGCCTTTTTGTTTTGGAAATTCTGTAGGGCTTCGCAATCCTGGTATTGATGTTGCGGTTAAAGAACTAGAAGCTTTGAGACAAAATTTTGAAATGAAATCTCTTTTGAATGTCTCTCTTTCTGCTTCTTCTCCTGAAGATTTTATTACTTTGATTAAGAGAGTGGAATATTTAGCTGATCTAGTGGAACTTAATTTTTCTTGTCCTCATGCTAGTGCTGGTTTTGGTTCTTCTATTGGTTGTAGCTTAGAAATAGCAACAGAATATGTTGAAAAAATAATGAAAGCAGTTGCTCCTTCAAAAACATTGATTTTTATCAAATTAACACCAAACGTGGATAATATAGGTGAAATAGCAAAATCAGTTATAAATGTTGGGGCTGATGGTATTGTTGCAATAAATACGGTAGGACCTTCTTTGTATATTGAACCATATTCAAATAAGCCTATTCTACAAAATAGACTAGGTGGCAAAGGAGGTATGAGCGGAAAATGGATTTTTGGACGTGCTATTGAATGCATAAAAGAGATTCGAAATGCTGTTGGTGAAGATGTTCCTATTATAGGTATGGGAGGAGTCTCTAGCGGAGATGATGTTGCAAAGATGGTGAAGGCAGGGGCTAATGTTGTTGGAATTGGCTCTGTCTTTGGTACTATAAGACAACAAAACTGGACATCCTATATTGAGGCATTAAGAGAGGACTCTCTTAATGCATTAAAACAGAAAACTGAAAGCACGGCAGATGAATATATCATTAAAGATGTGAGAATGAAGTATGAAGCAAAGAAGATTGTAGATATAGAGAATATTAGTGATGATGTAATTATTTTAAAGCTTGAAGGCAAAATGGACTTTAAGGCTGGAGAATTTGTATTTTTGTGGTTACCTGGTGTTGGAGAGAAGCCTTTTTCACTATGTTTGACATCTCCTATCACATTTATAATTAAAAAACGTGGTGCTTTTACAGAAGCTCTTTTTAAAAAGAAAATAGGAGATGTTGTTTATATCAGAGGTCTTTACGGTAGTCCTTTAATATTGCCTAAAACTAAGAAAGCAATTTTGGTTGCAGGAGGAACAGGACTAGCACTGCTTCCATCTTTGGCAAAACAACTAAAAGAAATGAATGTTGATATAGCTAGTTATGTTGGCTCTTCTCTACCTTCTTTGAATTACAGAAATAACATAATTGATGAAGAATTGATTTCGTATGGCAACTTTCATTTAGTACATGATGATGGTGTTTTAGGAAGAGTTCTTAATGTGCTTGAAAAGGATATTGCAACATTAAATGCTGAGACTGCTTGTTATGTTGTAGGACCTATGGCTTTTATGCAAAAAGTTGCAAGTAATTTTGCCTCTAAAGGTGCTAAAAAAGAGCTTATATATCTTTCATTGGAAAAAAATACAATGTGTGGTGTGGGGCTTTGTGGAGAGTGTAGCTGTGGAAACAAATTAACTTGCCAAACTGGAACATTTATCTCTTTAGAAGAACTAGAAAAGATGGAAGCATACTAGAAAACGCTGGTTGTGAGAAAGTTAGTTTATTAACTTTCTTAATATCTTTTTGTTCGTTTTTTTGCTTTTTTAGTAAAAAGCTTCTTAGCTTGTAAGAAATAAAGTTTGTATTTCTTACTATGATGGCTTTGTAAGCAAAATACTATAATTAAAAAGGATCTGTCTCATAGACTTTTTTTTCTTCTATTACTATATTAATGTCGTAGCTTATTGATATTTGATAAATCAAGAATGCAAAAGGAGTGTTTGATATGGCAAAGCATTTAACAAAAGACAATTTTGACAAAACTTTGGAGACATCTTTACCTGTTTTGGTAGACTTTTGGGCTCCATGGTGTGGACCTTGCAAAATGTTGAGTCCAGTAATCGAAGAAGCATCAACAAAACTGGAAGGAAAGGCTGTTGTGGGTAAAGTTTGTGTTGATGATGAAAGAGAACTTGCTCAGAAATTTTCTGTTATGAGTATTCCTACAATTATCGTCTTTAAAGATGGAAAAGAAATTGATAGGAGTGTGGGCTACATTGAGCTTGACGAAGTGATAGCTCTTGCAAATAAGCATATATAATTCGAATTTTTCAATTACTATAAAGGTGCAATGTATAAGGCTTAGAATTACTGTTGCACCTTATCAAGATTTTTAATTTACTAGTGGACAAAACCTATTCTATATAGTATAAGATATAAGGGTATGGGGCTAGATATTGAAGCTGTAGCGTTTGACATTGATGGCACTTTGTATTCCGAATGGGGATTTTATATTTCGGTGTTTCCTTTTGTCTTGACACATTTTCCGCTTATGAATGCGTTTAGAAAGGTGCGTGTTGAAATAAGAAAATATCAAGAGGAACATCCAAATGAAGTACAGGAAGATTTTTTCGATTTTCAAGCAGGATTATTGAGTGTTCATCTAAAAAAAGATAAAGAAAGTGTAAAACAAGAGCTTAAAGCTAGCATATACGATGGGTGGAAGTCTTTGTTTTCTAAAATAAAACCTCACAAATATGTATTTGAAGTTATTTCGGAATTAAAGAAAAGAAACTTCAAAATTGCTCTTTTGTCTGATTTTGTAACAGAACAAAAGGGAAATGTTTGGGGTATATTGCCTTTTTGTGATGTTTCCGTGAGTTCAGAAAATGTAGGGGCGTTAAAGCCTTCTCGGTTCCCCTTTATAGCTCTTTCAAAAGAGTTAAATATTCCGTGTGAAAAAATTTTATATGTAGGAAATAGCATGAAATATGATGTAAAGGGAGCAAAATCTGTTGGAATGAAAACAGCATTAATTCATAGCAAATGGTTTTTTAAACCCAAATCTAAAGATGTAGATATCTATTTTTCTGATTATAGGCAGTTATTAAAGGCTCTGCTATAATAACTTTACGAAAGGTGGCACTTTATGGACAGTATTTTAATAGGTCTTGTGATTCTTGCAATAAATCTCATTGTAATTTTTGCTATGAGGTATCTTGATAAAAATAATCAGTCTTCCAAACGAGGTAATAGTCCTCAAAGTAGTTTTGATGAAACTGTTAGGCAGGCTTACTATAAGCTTCAGAATGTAATGAATGAACTAAATTCAGGTGAAGCCAGAGCAATGGCAGTAGTTAGTAAAATTACTGAATTTGAAAAGAAGGGAGATGAATTAGACAAAAAAACACTTAGTATTCAAAACTTAGAAACTCGTCTTGAACAATCTGGAGCTGAAATGCAAAAATTGATGAACATAACGCAACTTGCAGAAGAAAACATTAATCAAGTTAGGCGTGAGGCAGAGTTTGTTGAAGGACTTGCAAAGAAAATTAATGCAGGTAGGAATGAACTTGAGTCATTAAATGCTGCAATTCCAGAAATGCAAAAACATTTTACAAATATTGCACAAGAACAACTCGAAAACTATAAAGTAAAAATTTTACAGGATGTTGAAAACCATATAAATTCAATTGAAACACGTATTTCTTTAGCAGAAGAAAATGCAAACTCTCTATTGGACAATGCAAGCAAAAAGTTAAATGAAATCTATGATGTTGCCTTTGAAAATGCTAAAAATAAGTCAAACACGTTGGAAGGAGAGGCTTTTATTAATCTGCAGAAATTAGCAGAAAAAAGGATGCTTGATTCAAGAGAATTCTTTGATGAGAACATGTCAAGATTGCAAGAAGGTATGAAAGAAAATCTTAATGCTATGTCTCACCAAGGAGAAGAGTTTAAAAAAGAGTACATAGCTAGAATTAATGAATATGGAACTAAGCTTACAAACGAACTCTCTAACACAGAGCTTGGGTTAAACGAGAATGTAGAACAACTTAAAAAGAAATATGAAAATTTTAACACAGAAATGCAACAAGATATTTCTAAGACTATTCAGAATATAAGAGATGAAATAAATGATTTTTCAAGTGATATTTCAAAAAGTGTTGAGAATATTAAACTTGAAACTGGTAATGAGGTAGCTCAAACAAAAAGTCTTCTTGAAACGTTTAAGAATGAATGGAAGATAGAGCTTGCCAGTTATAAAGCTAGTTTAACAAGCGATTTTTCAAATCTTGAACTTCTTCTAAAGAATAGAGTTGAGGAAATAAAAAATGAAGAAAAGAAATCTAACTTTGAACTTAAAGAATATGTTGATAGTAATGGTAAGATCTTAAAAGATGAGGTAGCAAAAGTAAGTGAAGCAGTTAGGGGGGATATTGCAAAAGACAAATCAAACCTCCAAGAATTTAAGCAGAACTGGCAAACTGAGATTTCTTCCTTTATAGAAAAAATAAAAAATGATTTTGCTGAAACTGAAGAGAGCATAAATAGTAAAAGTTCCCTTTTAATAACAAAAATGAATGAAGCAGAAAGAGCTTTACAGCAAACAGCTGAGTATCTTAAAAATGAGTTTGAAAACGGAGAAAAAACTAGTACAGAAAAGATGGAAAAAATGCTTGCTGGACTTCAGGAGAATATTGATGAACTTTCTAAACAAGCTGATAAAAAAATAAAAGATTTTAAAGGACAACTTGATGTAAGATTTAAGAAATTTGAAGGACTTATTTCTGGTACTGATGTAATGCAAAATGAGCTTGAAAAAGCTATTTCGGGAGCTAGAGAGAAAGCTCAAGAAGATTTTAATCACCACATTTCTATCTTAAAACTTGATCAGCAAACTTTTGCTAAAAACTTTGATGCTGAAACAGAGAAATTAAGATCAAAACTCACGGCAATAGATTCAAATGTTGAAGTTTTAAGAACAAAAGCTTTTGATACTGTTTCAACAAAGCTTGGAGAATTTGAAAAAGATTTTTTTGCTAACCTAGCTAAACGTACTGATGAAATGAATACAAGTTTTGAAACTTTAAAAGAAAATGTAAAAGATAAGCTTCAAACCTTATTAGAAGAAAATGAAATTGAAAGAAAACGTGTAGAGCAAGATTATAAAAATGAATTACAAGAGAGAATAAACAATCTTTCTCAAGAATCCAATACACAATTCCAAAAATTGGAAGATCAGGTTGCTGAAATTGAAGGAAATTTATCAAAACGTATTACTGCATCTGATGATTCAATTATGAAATATTCGCAAACACTTAAAGATGACATAAATGTTGCTTTAGAGAAAGCTCGTCAATATTTAGAAAAAGAATTGACTGATTATAAAGGAAACTTACAAGGTTCACTAAATTCTCACTATTTTGAATTAGAAGAAGCTGCAAAAGGATTAAAAGAGCGAATTGAAGAAACTAAACTAAATGCTAATATTGAATTTGAAACAATAAAGAAAGATTTTGAATTATGGAAAGGTGGAATGGAACAACGTTTTGATACTTCTAAATCTTTCTTTGATGATAAGATTTTGAGTATTGAGAATGTAACTATTGAAGCAATGAATAATCTAAAAACAAAGTATGATAGTCAATATAATGAACTAGTTACAAAAAATAATGATTTATTTGTAGATTTTAAGGAGAAAGTAGCATCTCTAAATGATGATGTGCTCATAGCTCAGACACAATTTAAGAAAGAGGCAGATGTAGTTAACGATAACTTAAATGAAAAGATAAAAGAGGCTTTTTCAAGTATTGAGAAAAGAGTTGCTCAAGCAAATGGTGATACAAATGAAGCTGTGGAAAACATTAGGGAGATGATTCACTCTTTGAGAGAAAACCTCAATGATATTCAAGAAAAAACAACAAATAAGATTCAAGCAGATGCAGAACGCTTGAATGGAATCATCGAAGAAATAGATAAAAAGCAAAATGATTTTATTGTACAAACACAGGTGTTTGAGAAAGCTGATATATTAAAAGTAGAACTTGAAAAATCAATAGAAAAATTAAAGCTAGAAGTTGAACATTTTGATGTTTATAGAACTGCTATGGACGAGATTTCAAATCAATATAACAGAGTATGCAAGATGGAAGTGGAAATAGAGACTAAGATTACTTCATTTATGAGCGAAAGAGGTCGAATTGAACGTCTTGAAAGTGAATTTACTCGCTTTAATAATTTTTCAGATGTTATTGATAAAAAAGTTGATGCTTTAAAAGCTACTAATGATGAAATTCAAAATTATGAAGTTCAGTTGAGAAAAATGGAAGATAGTATTTCAAAAGTTAATACACGTTATGAGCGTCTTGAAAAAAAGGAAGTTATACTTGATCAAACTGCAGAAAGTATTAGTAATGCTTTTGAAGATTTAAAAGTACTAGAAAATAATATTAAAACTTTCAAGAATGAAATTGCTGATATGCCTGAACAACTTGAAGATATAAAGGCGTCTATAAGTGCTTTAACCTTTAACAAGGATAAGGTTGATTCAGTGTTTTCTAAGCTAACTTCTTTGGATGAAATGCTAGAAAAAATTGATGAACAAATGTCAAAATTGCAAGAATCAAGATCATGGCTTGCTGCTGTTGAAACAAGGCTTACAACTCTTTCTTCAGGAACTGATGAGAAGTTAAAGATGCTTGCAACAATATACAAGGATGAACCGTTACAAGGAAGTAAGTCTAGCGGAAGCCTTTCTTTAGAAGATAGAGAGAATATTATAAGGTTACACAGAGAGGGATGGTCAAATAACCAGATTGCAAATGCTCTAAAAATTGGAGCAGGTGAGGTTGAGTTGGTCATAGAAATTGGAGAGCGAGTGAGATAGTAATGTTTTATTGATCTCAACAGTTTTTATCTGTGTTGATTTTTCTGATGTTGTTTAGCGAAGAATAATGCATCTTCGTTAAGCAATGACTCTATTACGATAAACATGAAGGTTGTCTCGAGAGTTTTGCCTTTTTTGTGATTTAGGTTTCCTGTCTATAATTTATTTTGTTATTGACATAAAAGTATGATACGTATCATAATATGAGAATTATGTCTACTATAATTATTTCAATTTTTGTTATAGCATTGGTTCTCGCTCTCATTATAGTTATTGCAGGGAAGGTGAAGAACGCAAAGGATGGAGCTGATGAGGAGAAACGGAAAGATGTTTCTGCTTTGATGAGAGAGGCTTCTAAGAGATTGGCACAAAATCCTCAAGATGTAACAGGTTTGACCATGATGGGGGAGGTTGCGTTTCAACAACAGAATTGGGAGAAAGCATATTCATATTATGCTTCTCTTATGGATAAGATGGCTACGTTGCCTCTCGCAGAACAGTTTGTTATTATGCTCAGATGTGGTATTACCGGTGTTAAAACCTCAAGAAATGTTGAAGCAAGAAAGGCATTAATGAGGGCCTATGCAATAGACCCCCAAAATCCTGATGTGAATTATTATTTAGGACTTGTTTATTATCTGGATAAGGAATATGAGAAAGCTAGCTCTTACTTCAGAAAAACATTGGCAACTCGTGCAGGTAATTATCTAGCTTTGAAGTATTTAGGACAATCTTTTCAAAAAATGCATAAATATTCGGAAGCAATCCCAAACCTAAAAAAAGCAATGGATGTTAAACCTGATGACAAAGAAGTTATGTTTGCAATGGGCGAATGTTTTTATGAAACTGGGGCCGCAGAGAAGTGCTTAAAAATACTTGACCGTTTACGAGCTGATCCTGCTTTTGGTGCACAGTCTTCTTTATATACGGGTATGATTAGAGCAAAAGCTGGACAGTATAAGGAAGCGAAGGAAGACTTTACTATTGGATTAAAACATATGAGTGTCCCTTTAGATGTTGCTAATGATTTGCGTTATAGGCTTTCTCAGACTTGTATAAAGCTAGGTGAGATAAATCAAGCTCTTACAGTTCTTAGAGAATTGCAACAAGTTAGTCCTGGATATAAGGATGTTGCAATGTTGATGAATTTGTATCAGGAAATGAACAAGAATAAGAATTTGCAAACATATTTAATGGCAGGACAGAGCGAATTTGTGGGACTTTGTAGAAGACTGGTTGGTAGATTTTATGGAAATACTGGAAAAGTGAAAATATTAGATATCATGGTATTGACAGACTATAGTGACATAATAGTAGAAGTGAATACTCCAAAGTTCTCGGATACTGTTGTGTTTAGATTTTTTAGATCTCAAGGTTCTATAGGAGAACTTCTTTTGAGAGAGTTTCATGCAAAAATTCGTGATACTAAGGGAGGTCGGGGAATTTGTATGACGCCTGGTAGTTTCACTGATGATGCAGTTAGATATTCTGAAGGTAGACCTATTGAGTTGTATGATAAACCAAAGCTTTCAGCAATGTTAAATAAGATTCAATAGTATAAAGTTTTTATCCTTTAAATAAGGAAGCTTAAGAAGTTAAGCTTCCTTATCCTCTTAAAATTATGAAAGCAGAGTTATTACCTGTATATAGTCAAAAACAAAAAATATTAGATGCTCTCAAACAAAATCGTGTTATTGTAGTAGAAAGCCCGACTGGTTCTGGGAAAACTACCCAAATACCTATAATTCTGAATGAAGCAGGATATACTCAAACAGGAATTATAGGGGTGACCCAGCCTAGACGTATAGCCGTTCTTTCTGTTAGTGAGTTCATTGCAAAACAACTTAACTGTGAGCGACCTGATGTTATTGGTTATAAAATGCGTTTTGCTGATGTTACAGATGAGCGTACAAAGATCAAGATTATGACTGATGGTATTTTATTGCAGGAGTTAAAACTTGATCCATGGCTTAGTAAATATTCTGTGATTATGGTTGACGAAGCCCATGAACGTAGCTTAAATATAGATTTTATACTGGGACTCTTAAAACGTATTGTTGCTCAACGTAGCGATTTTAAGGTGATAATTTCCTCTGCTACAATAAACACGGAACTTTTTTCTTCCTACTTTTTTTCGTGTCCTGTTATCAGGATTGATGCAATAACATATCCTGTAACTCTTATTTTTGATCCACCTGCAATTCCTGCTTCTACAGAAACTCAAGATGCGGAAAATATGCTATATGAGAAAATTACTTCTATACTTGAACGCGTTGTTGAAGAGAAAAGGCATGGAGGAGTGTTGATTTTTCTACCAGGAGAACGAAGTATAAAAAATTGCATTGAACGCCTTTCTAAGGAACGCTGGTATAAAAAATTGATGATTATCCCTCTCTATGGGAGACTTAGTAAGGAAGAGCAAGATCGTGTTTTTTTAACACCATCGATGTGGAAAAGAAAAGTTGTTATTTCTACTAACATAGCAGAAACTTCTATAACTATTAATGATATTAATACTGTAATAGATTCAGGTCTTGCAAAACTTAATTTTTATGATCCTTATTCTTTTATTTCTAGCCTTGATGAAACCCTTGTTTCAAAATCTTCTTGCAATCAAAGAAAAGGTAGAGCAGGTAGAACTGAAGCAGGAACTTGTTATAGGTTATATTCACGTAAAGATTTTGAAAGTAGACAACTCTATACAATAGAAGAAATATATAGGACTGATCTTTCTGAAGTTGTTATGCGAATGAGTGAATTGGGCATATATGATTTTGATTCTTTTGACTTTATCTCTCCAACAAGCAAAAAAGGTATAATAGGTGCTATTGAAACGCTTAATATGCTAGATGCCTTGGAAGAAGATCATTCACTTAGTAATATTGGACAAATCATGTGTCGTTTTCCATTACCACCTCGTCAGTCAAGAATGATTTCTGAAGCAATTATAAACTATCCAAATGTGGCAGAAGAAGTAATAATTGCAGCTTCATTTCTTTCTGTTCGTAGCCCTTTTGCTATGCCTGAAGGTTATGAAATGGAAGCAAGAAAAGCTCATCTTGCTTTTGCAGATTCAAATGGAGATTTTGTTTCTTTTCTTAAAGTCTATAGAATGTTTTCTTCTGCAACAAATAGGGATGCGTTTTGCAAAAGATACTATCTTGATATCAAGATAATGGAAGAAATCCTTAATATCAAGGAACAGTTGGAACTCATTGTTTCAAGCATGGGAGTCCCAATTCTTTCAGGTGGCAGTATTGATGACTATCTCACATCGATTGCAAAGGGTATGATTCAAGCTGTTTGTTCTCGTTATAAACGAGGAATTTATAGAAGTTTAACTACTGAAAAAATTGTGATTCACCCTAGTTCTTGCATGTATAGAGAAGAACCCAAATACATTGTTGCGGGAGAAATTGTTAGAACTACTAGAATGTATGCAATGTCTGTTTCAAGCTTGTCAGAAAAAGTTATTAAGCGTGTTGCTCCAAAGTTACTTAATTTGCATACAAAAGCATTAACCAAACATGAGAAGGATATTGCTACTAATCCGAAGGAAAAAAAAGAAAATGTAAAATTAGACAAAGGAAAAGTAATAAAACTATTTGACACTATATATCCTGTTAGAAAGATTAAGGGTAGAAAAGTTGTAGTGTTTGATTGGAATAGTATTAAGCTAACTCTTGAAGGAAAATCATTTAAAGATATTGATGCAGAACTTAGGCATGCTCTAAAACATACAAAGAAGATAACAGGTGTAGTTTATTTTGACAAACAAAAAGCAATGGAAGGTGAAAAAATAAAAACGATACTCTATCTTGCGAGTTTTTTTAATCTTATCCCTATATTTGATTCTTCCCTTTATAAAGCCATTAATAATACTTTTACGTTACCCAATGACATACAATTTCTTTTTCAATTTTTTCCATTTATTATGAAGTTAACATCAACAAAAAAGAAATCTAGTGCCTTAAGCTTTGTTACCTTATTTCATGAAAAAGACAATAAGTTTTCATTCAGACTTTCGTTAGGTTTTAATACTGCTTTATATAAAACGATTGCTTCTATTCAAATAATCATGGAATCTTTTAACACATTATTAACTGAAAGTGAGAAAAATATGTTAGAAGAACTTTATTCTTCTTTATTAAAATTTTGAATCTAGTGAAGATAATCTTTTTAATTTTTAAGAATTTTGTTATTATAAAAGTAGTTATGAAGAAGATTATCTTTTTTTGTTTTTTTCTTGCATTATCACTTTCATTTCATGCTCAAGATATGGCTTTTTCTAGACTTTTTTATGGAAGAAATGAAAATATTTATGATGCAATTTATTTTCTTAGTATAACAAATGGAGAAGCTTTACTATCAAATAAAACTCCGCAGTCACAAGGTGAACTACAAAAGGCAATTAATGATATTAATTCGGATATTTTAGATGATAATTCTCTTTCAACTTATTCATATATTGAAAATAGATTTTATAGAAAACATCTTCTTAATGCTGAATACCTGAAGTTTGATATTGATGCTAAGTTTGCTTTACAGTTTAAGGCATTGTACAAACCTGAATACACTCCATACGTTGATCAGTTTTTAACATATAATGCAACACCTCCTCCATTAAGTATTCCAATAGATATTTTAATTTCAGAATATTGTTTTTTTTATGCAGATTTAGTTTTAGAGAAGAACTTTGCTGCAACAAAGTTATCTCATACGTATATAAATATCCCATTCTTCCAAAGAGATCTTGATTATCACTTTCCAACTAGGGCAGGAATGTCTATTGGTGGTTCTTTTTTTAATATATCTTTTGCACGGGGTCCTTTTAATGTGGGGCGTTCTCTTTCTGGGAGTATGTTAATTGCAGATGTAAATGATAGACTTGATTATTTTAATGCAACTATTTTTACTAATAACTTAAAGATGGATTTGAATATTTTCCAACTTCAACATTCACGTTATGTTTTTATGCATGAGCTTTCTTTTAGAATACTTAAAAAGATTTCTGTTACGTTACATGAAGGTTTACTTGTTAATTCTTATTTTGATCCACGTTATTTAAATCCATTGATGATTATGCACAATTATGCTCCTTGGCATGATCCATGGCAAAGAGAAGATAAGATGGAATATGACGATGATGTTTATACAAGTTGCCAATTAGGATTGACGTGTGATGTTGTTCCTATAAGAAATTTAAGACTTTATGCTCAGTTTGGAATGAATCAAGCCCAAACCCCTTCGGAAAGAAAGAGTGGCTACTCATACATTCCTAATGGAATGGGGGGGCTTTTTGGCATTGAGTATGTGTATCCTATTTCGAACGGATATCTAATTGCGACGTTAGAAGGTTGCTATGCAGATCCTTGGTTTTATATTGGAAAAAACAAATGGGTAAGTTTTACTCATTATAGAAATGAAAATGTTTCTTCACTAAAAAAATATAGAGATTCTACCATAAATATATGGCTTGCAAATCCTTATGGTCCGGATACAATTACTTTTTTTGCACGTATCGGTTTTAATAGCTTAAACAGATGGAAGTTTGATTTTGTTTATAGGCTTTGTTGTAAAGGAGAAAACGAAGAATTCTTTTTTGACAAAAGCAAAGAAATTGCTCCAAACATATACTTTCCACATTCAGATAGGGCTGGTATCACTCATGCTGATTGGGCTAAATGGACTACGCCTTCAGGTATTCCAACATATTTTAATACTTTAAGAGTAGCATTTTTTTATAACATAATTCAGAATTTCTCTTTAAGAGGAGATCTTAATTGGACTATAGCAAGTGGTAAAGTTTCAGGTCATGGTTTGGATGCTTCATTAACTCTGGAATATAACATAAGGTGAAAATGGAGAAATATATATGAAAAGTAAAATTATAGTTAGTCCTTCGTTATTGAGTGCAGATTTTAGCAATTTAGAAAAATCTATACGTCAAGTTGAAGAAAAAACAAGCTGGTTGCACCTTGATGTTATGGATGGTCATTTTGTACCAAATTTAACATTTGGATACCCTTTAATAAAGAGTATTAGAGAAATTACCGATATCACTTTTGACGCTCATTTGATGGTTTCGAATCCTAGTGATTTTGTTTCTTCTTTTGCAGAAGCTGGAGTTGATGTTTTTACCTTTCATATAGAATCTTGTATTCATGCTGATAGGTTAATTAATTCAATACATGAAGCTGGGATGAAAGCTGGGATTGCAATAGTGCCAACTACTCCATTAAGCGTGATAACTGAGATTTTACCTTTACTGGATTTAGTATTAGTTATGACTGTGAATCCTGGTTTTAGTGGGCAAAAATTTATTCCCTATTGTGTAGAAAAAATAAAAAAAATAGCTGAACTAAAAGAAGAAAAGATGTACAATTATTATGTTTCTGTTGATGGAGGTATAAATAACAAAACACTTCCTATAGTGCTAGAAGCAGGGGTAGATGTTATAGTTTCTGGTTCCTCTTTTTTTTCAGGCGAACTTAATATATGAGAAAGGTTTCTTTATTTCTAGTTTTGTTATTCTTCTCATTGAATGCTTATTCAACAAATCACCTTGTAGTGGGTCTTGATGCTTATGCTAGAAGTGATTGGTTAAAGGCAATTAGTTGTTTTCAAGGGGCTATTAATAATGCAAAAACAGAAAATGAAATTGAAACATCTCTTTACTATCTTATAATGTCTTTAGCTTCTAGTGGAAATTACAAAAATGCAGTGAATTCTGCGAATATTTTTTTATCTCGCTATCCTAAAAGTGATAAATATCCAGATATTTTATATCAACGTGGTAGGCTTTATTGCCTTTTAGGTTTGTTTGAAAAATCATTAAGAGAACTTTATTCATTTATATATCAATATCCAACGCATCGTTCTCTTTTGCAGGCATATTATTGGATTGGAGAAGATTTATATCTTTCTGGCAGATTGCAAGAAGCGAGAGATATATTTTCAAGAATACTTTTAAATTATCCTTCTTCACTTAAAACAGAACTTGTTAAGCAACGTATTTCTTTGATAGATCAGACTTCAACACAAGAAGAGTTATTGACGTTGCTTAGGCTTAATCAAGAACAAACTGCGAAGTTTGTAAAAGAATATGAAACAAAGCAAGGCGAGTATGAAAAAACGATTGCTGATTATAAGAATTGTCTTATCACTAAAACTGATGGATCTAGGTTAGAAGAGTTAGAAAGAGTATTACAAGAAGAAAGAGAAAAGAATACAGAACTTTATGATAAGCTTCTAGTGTTGGAAGCAAAAAATAAAGAATTGCTTGAACTTTTAGCATTATTAGAAAAACCAACTGAGGAAGGTATTACAGAAATTCCTTCAGAAGAGACTACTGAAGAAGAACAGAATGTTCCAGAAGAAGTGGATGAAGCAACAGAAAAAAGACGACTTGTATTAGAAATTCTGAAAAGAAAAGCAAGACAACTTGAAGGTATGTATGATGAAATCCTACAAGAGGAAGATAAAGAATGAAAAAAGTTCAATTATTTTGTTTTTCTTTTTTATTTTTTCTTCTTAATCTTACTGCTGATAATGTTATAGAGCTTAATGAGGGTTATTTAAAGTTAAAAGCATTTGAAAGGACGGGAGCTTTTTGTCTATATCAGCTTTCTACTAATGGAAAGAATAATTATATTCCATTGTATGATGATGTAGCTTATGGACAAACAAATAAATTTAGTGTGTTTTTAGATGATAAAATATATAAACTTGAACGGAAATTAGGAAAACCATTAAATATTGAAAAGATAGATAATGCATGTTTGATTACATTTAATATAAAAGATAGGTTACATGTCGTGCAACGTCTTTCGTTTATTCCTGATGAATATGGAAATACTGTAGGACCTTTACTAAAGATTGAAACTTCAATAGAAAATACTCAAAGTAAAGAGGCCAATGTAGGTTTGAGAGCTATTTTTGATACATCGTTGGGTGAGCATAACAAAAAAGCACCTCTTGCAACAGACTTAAGAGAAGAAATAATATCTGAAACGTCATTTAACCCTAAGATAGATCGTGATTCTGTTATAATTTCTAGCAATGCTGAGTCAGCTTGTATGTTCTTTTTTAAGCATGGAGTTGATTCCCCTCAACAAGTATATATAGCTAACTGGGAACGCTTAAATACAAGGAAATGGTTGCCAGATGTTGTTGAAGGGAGATCTTTCAATTCAAAATATTTACACAATGATTCAGCATGTCTTTTTATATGGTCAATTAAGAAGTTAAAACCAACTGAAGTTATGACCATAACTACAACTATTGGTTATCATGATTTTGTTCGTTCTAGCAAAGGGTACAATATCAAAAACGACATATCAGAGGATGAAGAATTGCCTAATAAAAAAATAGTTGAACCTACTGAAAATATGACAGAAGAACAAAAAAGAAACTATGATTATATTCAAGAACTTCTTAAAAGGATTCATGCTGTGGAAGAAAACCCTGATATCATTTCTGATGATGAAATTGAAAACTTAACTGATCAAGCAGATAATGCAATTAAAGACATTGAGGAGCATAAATAAGATGGCTCTTTCGGTAATTTCACAAGGAAAAAAACTTTTAGCATATAAAAAATATAATGAGGTTATTAGGCTTTTAGAACCTCACGTGTTGGAATATAGAAATTCATTTACATTTCATTTTTATATTGGGCTTGCTTTTTTGAATTTGGGTGAGATGGGAAGTGCAAAAGACTACTTTTCTACTGCTAGAAAACTAAAACCAAATGATCCTGATTTAATGGCGGCGACAGCTGCTATGTATTTAAGGCGAGGTGATACACGAAAAGCTGTTGAATACTATTTACGAATTTTAAGCTTTCGCCCTTCTTATACTCTTGCAAAAAAAGGCTTAGCTTGTATAAAAAAATATGACACTGCAGAGGCTATGGGAGATTTTATAAGAACAGAGAAGATTAAGATTTTGTATCCAATGCCTCGTCTCGTTGAATTTTATAAAAAGTATATCAAAATAGGGATTGCTTTTATTGTTTCAGCAGTGTTAGCAATTGGTATTGGCCTTTTTGTTAGATCCTTATTTAAACCAGTTGAAAGGGAAGATATAACAGCACTCAATCTTGACTCTTCAGAGAATAAAAAATCTATTGATATGGAGGGTGTGTATAGAGAAGTGTTGACGCATGCTCAGGTATTAGCTTCTTACTCACAAGCACAAAATCATTTTCAAACTTTTCATGATAATTTAGCTCAAGTTGAAATTAATAGAATACTCAACTCTAATGCTACTTTTTCAATAAAACAAAAGGCTAGTGGTCTTGAAACTTTATTAAAAGAACCTAGATTTGACACAATAAAAGATATTTTCTCATTGTCTGAGGTTGAACTTAAACCATATCTTTATAATAAATGCTATGTTTTGTGGAAAGGTATGCCAACAAATATTCGAAAAACAGAAAATAATTTAACATTCAAGTTATTAGTAGGTTATGATACAAAAGAAACAATGGAAGGTTGGATCGATGTTCGTTGCAACTTTGTAAGAGATGTTGATGTTGACAAAGTGATTGTTGTTTTGGGGCAATTACAAGTGATGGAAAATGATGAAATATATTTGCAGGGAATTACTATCCATCAAACAGGCAAACCTCTTGAACTTAACTAATGATACCTCAAATTTATGAACTTTTTAGACGTACAAGATATCACAAAAAATTGGCAAACAAAAACTGTTTCTGTTTCTTTTAGCCTTTCAGAAGGTTCTTCGCTGGCTTTGCTTGGGGATTCAGGATCTGGCAAAACTACCATACTAAAAATGATTGCAGGATTAGTCAAAGTAGATAGTGGAGTGTTATTTTTTAAGGGGAAGAATATAACAGATACACCTTGTGGTAAACGAGATATAGGTATGGTGTTTCAAGATTATGCACTGTTTCCTCATATTAGTGTTGAAGACAATGTTGCTTATGGTCTTTTGTGTAATGGGATGAGTAAAATGCAGGCAAGGGAAGAAATTGCATGTTGGCTCAAAGTCTTTGAACTTGATAGAATAAAAAAACTATATCCACACGAGATTTCAGGAGGAGAAAAACAACGTGTTTCTCTTGCAAGAAGTTTGGCTATTGGAAATAGACTTATTCTCTTTGATGAGCCTCTTTCTGCTCTTGATTCAAAACTCAGAAAAAAATTACAAGAAGAACTAAAAAGGCATCAGAAATCATTAGGCTATTCTGCTATATATGTCACTCATGATGAGAGTGAGGCAGATATTTTGGCTGATAAGGTTCTATATATAGAATGACTGTTAATAACTTCCACCAAAAGAACTATTTCTTTATAAAAGAAATAACTGTCTTGATATTTTTGTTAATTTTGTATGCTTAAAAATTTGGAGAAAAATATGGGTAATTCACTTAAAGATGAATACACTTTTATAAAACTTTTAAAATTTACTATTCCTACAATGGTAACTCTTATTTTCACATCAATTTACAATGTTGTTGATAGTCTTTTTATTTCAAATTATGTTGGAAAGGAAGCATTTGCCTCTGTTAATTTTATAATTCCATTCTTACTATTTTTAGGTGGAGTTGGCTTTATGTTTGGAACAGGAGGTAGTGCATTAATCTCCAAGACAATGGGAGAAGGGGATAAAGAAAAACCAAATCAGTTATTTTCGTTGATTGTATATGTTTCTTTTATTATAGGATTGTTACTGATGGCTTTAGGCTTTGTGTTTATTCGCCCAGTTGCAATTTTATTGGGAGCAAAAGGAACTTTGTTGGAAGGTAGTTTAGAATATGGACGCATTATAATATTATCAGTACCTGCCTTTGTTTTGCAATTTGAGTTTCAGAGTTTTTTTTCCACAGCAGGAAAACCTCGTCTTTGTCTTTATATAACCATACTTGCAGGTGTTACCAATATCATATTGGATGCAATTTTTGTTGCAATTCTTGGCTGGGGGTTAAAAGGAGCTGCTCTTGCAACTGTGATAAGTCAATATCTTGGAGGGATTTTACCACTTATATACTTTTCAATGCCAAATACTAGTTTTTTAAGACTTTCTAAACCTCATTTTAATGGGAAAGCTCTAATTAAAGTTTGCTCAAATGGTTCTTCTGAGTTATTAAGTGAGATTTCAATGTCTTTTGTTAGTATGTTATACAATGTGCAATTGTTAAAATATGCAGGGGCAGATGGTGTTGCAGCCTATGGGGTTTTGATGTCTGTGGGCTTTATTTTTCATGCAATCTTTATTGGATATTCTGTTGGAGTTACTCCTATTATTGGTTACCAATATGGTGCAGAAGATTC
This sequence comes from uncultured Treponema sp., assembly GCA_963543085.1. Classification (GTDB taxonomy): domain Bacteria; phylum Spirochaetota; class Spirochaetia; order Treponematales; family Treponemataceae; genus Treponema_B. The sequence goes on from CAUUAF010000008.1 coordinate 19,535, forward strand.
ATTAGAATTAAAGAACTTACTTAAAAAAAGTTTTATATTGATTGGTTGCTTTGCAATTACTATGTTTGTAGCCTCTCTTCTTTTATCAATTCCCCTTAGCTTTTTGTATGTAGGTTACGACAAGAACTTATTTAATATGACTATTCATGCTTTTTCTATTTTCTCTTTTGGATTTCTTTTTTCAGGTTATGCTATTTTTGGATCTGCTTTTTTTACATCCCTAAACAATGGTCTTGTTTCTGCTATAATTTCATTTATGCGTACTGTTGTTTTTGAAGTACTTGCTGTATTAATTTTTCCTTTGTTTTGGGGCATCAATGGTATTTGGGCATCAATAGTTGGAGCTGAAGTTATGGCTGTCATTATGGTGCTCTTTTTCCTTGCTACAAAGAAAAAACAATATGGATATTAGAAAGACAGTTTTATATGCGTGGGCATTTGAAGATATTCAATCAGCGTTTTTTTACAAATGCCCTTTATACCTAAATCATACCTACGACAACCAGTTTTTCGAACCATAAGAATGTTGCTGTAGTGATTAAAAGTTCATCAGATGGGATTTCCAAATCTTTTTGGACATATACAGTTATTTCATTATCTTCGTAAACATCAAACTTATCTGGTTGAGCTGGGGAACCAACTAACACGGTTGGTTGTATAGATTGTCCACTTCATGAATAACATACATGTAAAAAACAATGCACAGATTTCACATTTTGTTCTAATATTTTAGCCTTAGCTTTTTCATCAACTTTGACCTTCATAAATCTCTCCTTTTTAAGTTTATATCTAAGCACAATACAGTTCCACAAATATATACGCTATAAATTAATTAAAAAAGAGAACTAAAGTCAAGACTTCTTGACATCCAGCTTCCTTCAAACATTGTTTGCAGGCTTCAATTGTTGCTCCTGTTGTTATTACGTCATCAAGAATAATCACCTTTTTAGGAATACTAACTTTAGGTTTTATATGGATTTTATCTTGCATGTTCACATTCCTTTCTGCCTTAGAAAGACCTTTTTGTGAATGTCCATCATTTCTAGTTAAAATACGTTTGATAGGGATAGAATCTTCTAAATAAAAACAAATATCTTCAATTTGATCCCATCCTTTTGTTTTAATCTTTTTTGGTCGTGGAGGAACAGGAACAATAGAAATATCTTTTAATTCAGGATTGTCTTTAATAAGTTTTTTTATAATGGAAGCAAAAAGTAAAGATAAACTTCGGATGTTTTCATTTTTCCAATATAAAATAATATTAGTGTAATTATTAATATAAGGATATAACAAAAATTGTTTTTCTATTGCTATGCCATCATTAAGATTAGTGCGACATCTTTGGCAACATTCTTTTTCAGAAACTAAAGGAATACTGCAATAACAACAATATTTATCTTTTCTCAAATTTCTATCATTTATTGGTTTGTAAAACATCTCATCACTGCAATCTTTGCATATTGGAATAAAAGAGAATAGTTGTTTTTTGCATACCAGACAGGTCTGTTTGGATAAAAAAGCAGAATAAAAAATTACTAGGATTTTACGAATGAAAAATAAAAGTTGACTCATCAAAATATATGTTAGTAAATTAACATACATTTTGACTCATTTTTTTATTAATAATAAGAAAGTCGACCTTGAAATATACAAAGCCGACTTAATATTGAACATTTTTGAACCAAAATTAATTTTGTATCTGCAAATATCTATTTATCAAAGTTATAAATTTATATTTTGAATTTATCAACTTCTATTGAAAGGGCATTAGTACATGCACGAATTTTCTCAGCAATAGAACCAACTCCTTTAGCCGCCTCATCAAGTTTTTGAGACATGCTTTCTACCATATGCATACTATTGGTAATTCCATGAGCAACAGTATCTAGTTTTTCCATTTGGCGAGCAATATCCTCACCTCCAACAAGCATTTCATTAGAGCCTTGTGAAACTTCATCTGTAACACTGTTTATATTATGAATTGCATCTAATATGTGCTTACTACCAGATTCTTGTTCTTGCATTGCTTCCATAATACGTCCACTCATTTCCTTTACTTCTTCACCTAATGAAAATATTTCACTAAAATTATCACCAACCGTCTTAGTTGCTTCTGAAAGGCTGTCTATTTCTGTAGAAAGAGATTTTAATGTTGTGCTAATCATTTTGCCTTGAGAGCTAGACTCTTCTGAAAGTTTTCTAATTTCGTCAGCAACAACTGCAAAACCTTTGCCAGCTTCGCCTGCATGAGCTGCTTCAATTGCTGCATTCATAGCCAGAAGGTTTGTTTGGCTAGCTATGTGTTGAATTACACTTGAGGCTTCCATCAAAGAACCAGACTCTTCTGCTATTCTTTGGGCAACTGTGTTAGAATGTTTTAATGTTTCTTTACCGTCTGCTGTAGCTTTATAAAGATGGGTTATAACATCATCACTCTTTTGCAAGGTTTTTGTAATGCTAGCAATATTTGCAACCATTTCCTCTATGCTAGATGAAGATTGAGAAACACTCATAGCTTGACTCTCTATTCTACTATTGAGAGATTTAATTGTGCGAATGATTTCTTCAACTGTGCTTGCAACTTGAGTAACACTAGCTTCTTGAGTGAGAACCTGTTGCTGGGTATCTCCAATATTTGTTTTGATTTGCTCTATGCTAAGGATTGCTCCTGACATATTATCTGTAAGTTCATCAGAGGCTTCGATCATAACATTTGTTTCATCTGAAACATCTTTCATTGTATTATGTATTTTTTCTATTGTTTTGTTAAAATACATTCCAATGTGTGAAATTTCATCTGTTCCATGTATGGGAACTCTTACTGTCAAATCTCCACTACCTTCAGAAATATTTTGTAGCTCATTAACAGTTCTTTTGATTCTTTTGACAATATTTTGACTCATCAGAATTGAGGAAACAACTGCAAGGAAGGACATAATCAAGACCATAATAATATTATTGAGTAATATACTTTTCAATATTTTTGTTTCTGCATTTCTGTCATATATGGCATAAATATCCCAACCTTGTTTTTCAATTGCTTCATGCTTAATAAAAATTGAATCACTTATACTTTTTTCTTTAGTATTTTTTACAAAAGAAGCAGTTTCTGCTATATTTTTTTCATCAGATAACTTTTTAATTCTTTCATCTTTTGAACTTGAAATTAAATGATTGTTATTATCTACAATACAAATTTCTGTATTCTTTCCAATTTTTGTTCTTGAAAGTTGTTCTGAAAGTTTGTCCAACGCTAAGTCAATACCAACAACTCCAGTTTGTTTTCCATTTTTATCATATACTGCAAGACTTATTGTGAGAGTATTTAATTTTGTCATTGCATCAACATAGACATCAGAATATTGTATCGTATCACGCTTTTCTGATGCTTTAATAAACCACGATCTTTGTGTAGGATCATAGCCATGAGGCAGTTGATCTGGAGGGTAGTGTATATGCCTGTGAGTATTCTTACAACCTACATATGTACCCAAAATGCTAGAATTACTTTTTGCAACTTTATTAAAAAGCTCTCTAACTTTTTCATCATTTTCAGGATTTTCATCTAACTCAACAATGAGCTCTGTATTTGCATACACTCTAAGCATAGCCTCATATTGTTTAAAATATTCGTTTAGATATGACTTAAACACTTGTAAAGATTGGGTAGAACTTTTATCCATTACTTCATAAAGCATATACCATCTAACAATGCCATAAACTATACCAGTTGCTACGGTTAGTGAAAAAATAGAGAGAGACAACATTGCAAGCAAAAACTTAGTCTTGACGCTGATTCTGTTAAATAAGGGGATTTTATTTTGCATATCCCAAACCTCCAAGTGAAACGGACTTGAGCTAATAGTAGGCATATAGTTATCATTCTATCTTCAAGCAATATTATAAATGATAATTTAGAAATTTACCACATGTTTTTATAAACATTATATCTTACTCATAAAAATACAGAGTAATAAGCAAAGGCAACATGAGAAAATAAATTATTAAAATAAAAGCTATTTTTTATGAAATTATGAATACCCTTAGTGGTGAGTTCTATTGCTATTCTCTATAGTACTTATTTATGATAAAGTTTCAAGGTGTTTAAATAAAATGTGTTTACTTTAGGAGTATTTTTATGAAAATTCTATACAAAATATTGTTTTTATGGTTATTATTTGCTTCTTGTAAAATGGCAACTAATGAAGATATTAGGATGCAAAAAAAAGCTAATATATTAGAACACACAAAGTGGAAAGCATCAGGAGTGAGTATGTATGAAGGAGATAGTGTGTTAGATTTTCATACAAGTGATAGTGTTGTAGAATATATAGAATTAAATGGTATCACAAAAACAGGAAGACGTGGTTCTTATAAGGTGAAAAATAGAATACTAGAAATTAAATGGAGTAAGCTAAAAAGCGATCGTGTTAGTGGTCCAATACTTGGAAACGAAATAAAACTAGAAGGAAAAGATTTTAAAACAACTACAATATATTACAAGATTGACGAATACTAATTTTTAATGCAATTATAACCTATAAGGAAGAGATTGTTTTTTAACTTAATGTTATTAAGACTTCCTGCATACAACGATGTATTCTTTAGTCATAGTTCCCATTCTTTTTCCTGTGATGTTGGTTGGAGAGTTTTTAAGTGGCATAGATTTATTTCCAATCAACCGCTCGTAAGTAACTAGATGTTTTAAGCCATTTAATTCAAATTGTTCTGCTATAAATTGGTCTGTGGGGAGTATAACGCCTTTCACGCACCTATTCCCCACAATATAAATAGAATAACCTGAATTGTTAATTGCATTAGAAACTTCTTTAATTGATTTTTCTAGGTCAAAGTAGTATGAAGACACCTCCAATGCTCTTACTCTTGACTGTTTTTCAATTTCTGAAATGTAGTCTTGTATTATACCTTTTAGATAAAGGTTTTTAGTAGATGTTCCACCCATCAATAGATTATCAAGCTTGCGTGCATCCTTCACACCAATCCAATGATTTCCAAAAAAAGAGAATTGCCCATAGGCTACAGTTGTCTTACTATCTCCGTAAGGAGGACTTGTAAGCACAACATCCCATTTTCTATTTTTATCATAAAACTGAGTATTTTCTATTTCAACTTCTATTTCTTTGAGTTTAAGTAAATAATAAGTTGTATATATATTGAGTGCTAGTTGCAATTTATAAAAATATAGTCCATATATATCAGGATTAAACAAAAGTGAATCTTCTTCCTTAATTCTATATAGCTTAAATTCATTGTTTCTTGTATATGAACATTCTCGAGCAGTTTCTGAAAAAGGAAGCAAAAAAAACTTTTATAATCTATATCTTCTATTTTCTCTATAAATGTTTTTATAACTGATAAACTTAAACTTGCATTTTTAGAAAACCAAAAATTAATATTATTAAATGTTGGTACTTCTATTTTATTTAGGTTTTCTTCCTTCTTTATAAAATTATATATTCCATCACGTAAAGAAATTTTAATAGAATTAAGCTTTTCAATATCTAACTCAGTGAATTTTACTTTTGAAATAAGAACTGCAAGAGGATTTAAATCAAAACCATTCATTTCTTTAATACCAACATCTAAACCTACAGTGAAAGAAGAGCCAGAGCCACAATAAGGATCTAAAAGGTTTTTAGCCTTGATATCAAAATCTTTAAATAGTTTAATTCCTATTTGAGGTAACATTGTTGCAGGATATTTATGAAGATTTGGATAAAGTGCTGAGTATGAAGTGCCTAAAAAATCATAACTTTCGTTTCTAATAACTTTATATATCATGTTTTTTTATATTTCTGTTATATTTTCAAAGAGACAGTGTAATTTATCTTCATATATTCTAAAGCCTGTCCCGTGATTTCTAGCCATCGTACCTTTATCGTGAAGTCTTAGATCAACTAAAATATTTTCTTGAATAAACTGATCTTTTAGAATTGACGGATTTGTTCCCCTCATTAACTGAGCTCTAAAAAATGAAAGTATTCTATCCCATCTCTTTCCTCAGTTTGTGCTTGAACAAAAATAAGTGCTGGTATTTTTTCTAAAAATCTTTTAGCAAGGTTCTCTAATTGCCAAACAGCTATTATTTCTCCTGATATGTGTCTTACAGCAATTTCAGTATTTGTGACATACAAAAATAATCCTGCACTATTAGGTTTTAATGACATTGTGTAATATAAACCTTGCCTCCCATTTCTTTTATATCTTTAAATCTTATTTTAAACTCTTTTATTGTCACATAGCATAAACTTATGTGCTACTAGCGAGTTTCTTTATTTCATCTTTCCACTGATGATTTTCGTTTTTTAATTCCCACTCAATTGATTTGATAATCTTGAAATTCTTTCGTATTTTAGGATTTTCAAAAGCAACTATAGCAAAATTTCCATTGCCTATATAAATAACTTCTTCATTTTCTTTTATTTCTTCAGTATTCTTTATAAATTCTAAGATACAATCAAAATGTATTGGGTTTCCTGTGTTTTTATCAGACAAAGCTGTATTTAAGTCTTTTATTTCTTTACCACATTTTTCACAAATAGCACTAGGCCATTCAATTTTTGAATATACATCTTTTTTTTGAAATGCTTTTATATGTGATTTTGCAAAGCCATTGGGAACCTTCTTTTTTTGTTTTGTACCATCTTTTTGTGCTTCCTTATGAGCATTTTGTTTTTGATGATTTTTATTAAACATCTTCTATTACTCCCCCATCATCCAAAATCCTATCTGTTATAATAGAAGCTAGACAATAAATAGCATTATAAACGTAATCATTATTAGAGAGATTAGCTTGAATCTTTTTAACTTCAAACCTACTCAATACATCTAGTTTCTCTTTCTTTTTACTAGCAAAAGACAAAGAGTTTTCAGTCATTGCAATCTCCAAAAGCATTTTTTATGTGCAACACTTTAGGATGTTCAAGATTAAAAGGACTTGACCTAAGAACCACCACATCAAAACGCATTGCGAGTTTATGATATTGTCGATGACTTTTTAAAAAATATTTAGCAGTTTGTGATATTTTAATTTGTTTACGTTTTCCTACTATTATGTCTAAAGATTCCAATGTAGTATTTAAAAGTGTTTTCACTTCTATAAAGACTAAAACTTCTTTTTCGATAGCAATTATATCAATTTCACCAGTTTGTTCTCTCCAGTTTCTTTCTACGATTGTGTAACCATGATCCACAAGCCACGAAGAAACAAGATCTTCACCTTTTTTTCCAACAATATTCACAGCCTTATCTTACCAATGCTTATTTTAAATATATGCGAGGATCTACTGCTCTTACAATGAATTTCTCTTTATCTTCCTTTAGATCTACAATTTGTTTTTGAGCTTCACTATAAATTTTACCAGTTCCAGATAATATCACCTGCACGCGTGGACGAAGCGGAGCATCAGTTGCAATTTGAACTACCTTACATATTGCACCATCATTTAAAAGAACTATTGAACCAATAGGATAAATTCCTATACATTGCACTACAATCTTAACTATGTTTGGATCGAACTTTAATGAGCTATCAGAGAGCAAAACTTTTATTGCCTCATAACTCAAAGATGGTTTCTCTTGTGTCTTTTTTCCAAGTGCTTTTATAAAACCATTAGTAATCGAGATTAACCTCGCACCAATTTCAATATTTGTACCTGATAAGCCTTCGGGATAACCTTTGCCATCCCACCTCTCATATTGTTGCAAAATGCTTTTTCCAATACTTTCAGAATATGAAAGTTCTTCAACAGCACATTTATAAGCGTAGAGCATACGAGTTTTCAAAATTTGTATTTCTGCTTCTGTTAATTTATTATTTTCATTTATTAAAGGTGTTGGAAGGCGTAACATGCCAACATTATGCAATAAACCTGTAATGATGATATCAATAGTTGCACTTTCATCAAGCCCAATAAGAGGACAAATTAAGGCAATAACTAAAGCTGTGTTTAATGCTTCAAGAGCATAGTCTTGCATGTTTCTTGCAAGGATAAACATAATTACATCTTGTTGGTGTTTACAAGCCATCTTATAAATTTCATTAGCATGATAAGAAAAAGCTTTTTCAGTTAACTTTTTATTTTCCTTAATTGCATTAAATATTTCATTCAATTCTTCAGCAATTTTCAAGTATTCAGAATATAAATTACTGTCTTTCAATTCTTTTGGAAGATCAAACACAACCATTTTAGAAACTACTTCAATATTCTCTTTAGAAAGTTGAGAACCTTCAATATATACATCACTTGAAGGTTCTGCTAATTCAGGCGTGTCATCTTCGAGACTTTCTAGAGCTTCCAAATCAATTTCTTCATCATCATTGAGGATTTCCCCTTCTGTTACAACGAAGGGGATCTTCCACTGCCTTAATGCTCTAAGTTCCCTATCTCCTAATGGGTTTCCAGCAGACAAAAGCAAACAACGTCCACATTCAAAAAAGACATCCTTTGAAAATCTTGTGTTTTTTTTTAAGTCTTCAATCTTGATATGTTGTTTCACTTTATGAACTCCTTTATTATTTTCTAAACATCTGCTGAACCTTCAATCTGTTCAGTATACACTTCCTCAAGATAGCGTGGTGTATTCAAAAACCTAATCCTTGTATCTATTAACCATAAAAGCTCGTCACACATTGCAAAATCGTCTATAGAAAGTGCCATTGGCACTATAAAATTTTCTGTTTCTTCACAATAGCGTTTTATGAATTTCGGTTCTGAGACAAAACCTAGACTAATCATATTGCTTATGCGATCGGCACATTTTAATATTTTTGCCTTTCTTGAGCCTTTATATATAATTCTTCGTAGAAAGTCTGCCTTATCTTGATCTTTTTCTTTAGTAACTTCTAAAACAAGTTTATAAACATCTTCTGATTCAGAATCTATTGTTAATATCCTATTAACATCAAAATCCTCAACATCTTCAATTACATCATGAATTAAGGAGGCTTTGAGCAAAACACTATCAGTATAATCGTAGTTTAACAAAATACTCATAGTGTCAAGTTGATGTCTAAACATGTTGCCACCCGCATGTCTTTTCTTTCCAATTAAAACTTTAGCTAGCCTTATATATGGGGCTAAATGAATATAATCCAAAGCATCATCGTCTTTTAACATACAGCTCCTCCTTATTCTTGTATATAAGTTAATCTGGTAGTCTATACCATATAAGTATTTCTTTCAATATCACCAAAATATCATTAATTTTATTGTTGATTATAACTTTGCTACATATTCAGCCGATAATGCCGTAGTTTTTATAAAACTATCCTGCTCTTTTGTTTGTGGTTTTTCTGCCTACATCCTCTACATTTTCAAACCTAAATTCTTTCACGCACCGCCTGATGATTGAAGTTTCTCTCTTTCCCATCTTTGCATATTGTGTGCTTAATAAAATACTGTAAGTTTCGCCTTCTTTTAATGGAGCATTTGTCACGATCATTAGCATTTTAGGCTCATTGTGTATTATCGCTTCTTTTGTTATTTGAAATATTTCATCACTAGTTTTTATATACAAGCTTGAACTCTCTCCAACCACTTTTAAGTCTTCCCCTTTAATCTTGATTATGCTAGGTGTTTTTGTTCTATCACCAGAATATACTTTTTCTATGCTCTTTATTTTAGGTTTCCTCACTTTTAAGTTTATACTAGATACTTCAACATGCTCTTTTATGTGCTTTTTAATTTGTTTTGAAGGACTAAATTGAATTGCCAATTCCACATCTTTTTTTGCTATTTGAGTTAGCTCCTTCTCATAGCCTCCAGCTATGTTTTCTTCTGATGCTTCTGCTTGGTTTGCTGATTTAATTATAGCATTTTTTGCTTCGTCATCTCTTTTGTTAAAGGCACCTTCAAGGCTTTTTGACATAGCTTCATCAACTTTAAGACTCCCCTTGCCTTTAAGCCCTACTGTGCCGAGTCCAAAGAGATCAACATCGAGACCTGATTCCACGCATTCAAGAATGGATTCAACCAAAACTTCCAAACCCACTTCAAAGCTGTGAATGTCTATATATGGAGCTTTTTCTTTGACCTTTTTAACCAAGTCTTCTTTGCTCACTTTTCCTT
>CAUUAF010000009.1:0-28649 GCA_963543085.1 uncultured Treponema sp.
CTATAACCCCCAAAAAAGAAAATAGCGACTTAGGGGACACCCCTAAGAACCCCTTAATTCCTTCAATCTCTTCGTGTGGTATATCAAGAACACACTCTAATAAATCTTGCAAGATAGCCTTGTTTTCTTCTTCTCCAAGAAGTCGCTTAAAGAGGTAGTCGTTTTTTAATGTTATGTTAAAATTTTCTTCCATGGCACTATTATAATAGAAGAAAAATAAAATATAAAGATGAAAGAAGTCCTTATAAAACAGATTCTATGCTTAAAAAGTGGTATACATTATTTCTTATTTTTTTAATACTGAAGTCCTGTTTGCGTTCAATATGAATATCACTTAAATAGGAAAGCATCTGAATTTTTTTATGACTTATATAAATACTAAACAGGTATCTCCAAAAACCAACAGAGAGTTTTAGAAGATACCCATAATTTTATAGAAAAAAACTTAGTTATATTATTATTGAAGTTTTTTAATTAAGTCTTAAACTTATTCACCTCTTTCACTAAACTCTCTATGCTATCTTTATTTTTATGTGTTATGTCTGCCACTTCATGCATTGCATTAGTAATTTCAATAGCCCCAGCCGACATTTCATTCATACTGTCTGTTATAACTCGCGTAAGTCCATCAAGTTTTTCCATTTCTCGAGCGACCCCTTCGCTTCCTTTAAGCATCTCACTAGAGCCCATCTGAACTTCATTTGTAATCGAATTTATATCTTTAATAGCTATCAAAACTTCGTTGCTTCCATTTTCTTGTTCTCGCATTGCCTCAGTTAGACGATGACTCATCTCTTTCACCTGTTCTGCAAGATTAAATATTGCATTAAATTTTGTTTCCACAATCTTTGAAGATGAAGATAAACCTTCAATTTCTCCTGAAAGCACTTTCAAAGTTGATGTAATAGTTTTTCCTTGTGAGGCAGAATCTTCTGCCAACTTTCTAATTTCATCAGCTACAACAGCAAAACCTTTCCCAGCTTCCCCTGCATGAGCTGCCTCAATAGCAGCATTCATTGCAAGCAGGTTAGTTTGACTTGCTATATGTTGAATAACACTAGAAGCTTCCATTAAGGCACCTGATTCTTCTGCTATTTTTGCAGTAACAGTATTAGATTTATTCAATGTTTCTTTCCCATCATGGGTAGATTCTCCCAATTCCTTAATTAAAACATCTGTTTTTTCTAGTGTTCCTGTTATACTTTTTATGTTTGCAACCATTTCCTCTATAGAAGCTGAAGATTGAGCAACACTTGCAGCCTGGCTTTCTATACTTGTATTTAATTGTTTAATAGTACGTGTAATCTCTTCGATTGTGCTAGCTGTTTCTGTGACAGATGCTGCTTGAGTCAAAGCTTGATTTTTAATACTATCAATATTGGAACTAATTTCATGAACACTTGCCGCTGTTTCCGTCATATTATCAGCAAGGTTAGAGCCAATTTCTTCCATTACGTGAGTATTTTTTTCTACGTTCTTAATAGAAAAACTAATTTTTTCTATTGTTTGATTAAAATACCTACTAAGCTCAGATACCTCATCGTTTCCACTAACAGGAAGTCTAACAGTTAAATCACCATCACCTTGAGCGATTCCTTGCAAAGCATTTACTGTTGTTTTTATAGGAGTCACCATCTTTATAGAAATAATATACACAACAACCAAAACAACAAGCAAAATAATAATGCCCACTATACATAATGATCTTTGCAAAACAGTAACAGTATCCATAAATTCATGCAAAGGGGCTTTAATGATAACCTTCCATCCTGTAGTTCTCATAGTAGAATAAGCAGCAATGTAAGAAACATTTTCATAATCATAATATCCGATTTTTACATCACTAGTTCTTAAGGAACTATCAAGAAAATTACCCAAAGAAGACAATGTAACATTTTTTTTACTTTCTTGAATCATATTCACCTGAGTTTTAACCACATTAGTATTTCTATGAGCAATGGTAGTTCCTGTAAGACCCAACATATAACACTCGCCAGTTTTTCCTACAACAATGTCACGAGTTCTATCACATAGTGTAAGTCCACTAATCGTTGGACAGAGTACAGCTATAGGTTTTTTGTTTTCATCATATATAGGAACAGCAAGCACTATAACCAGAGAACCATCAATCAAAGAAATAAAAGGCTCACTCACAAAATTCTTACCACTTTTGGCAACTTGATAATACTCAAGATGATCAACTTTTATTGAATTTTGTCCATAAGTGTGAAGATTTCCTTGCATATCTGCAATACTCAAAAAATCAATAATACTATTCGATTTAGTTTCATCAGTCAAAAATTTCGCCTTTTCTTGAAAAGACAATGCTTTATCTCTCAAAATAGGAGAACGAGCCAAACCTTCCATAAACTGGTATAATGCTAAAACCCTACCATCAATTACTTCTGCTGTATCCTTTGCCTTATCTTCCAAATGTATTTCAATTTTTTCAATAGTTGCTTTTCTCGAAACTATTATAGCCAAAAGACTCAACACAAAAATTGACACGGTTATAAGTATCCCAAAAATAAGCACTAATTTCTTGCTAATAGAAAAACGTTTTTTATTCATACACCTCACCCAAAGAAATAGTATATTTTTAATTTTTATTGCATGGTCAACTGACATGCATTATTGATAAGTTTTTTAAACGATCTTACAAACCAGACACCACTTTATCGGAGGAAAATATCAAAAAAGTTAAAATTAACCATTTTTCTAATCTAAATGTCTATCAACAAACTCAGAAAACTTATTTGAACGAAAAAGATATATGCAAAAACAAACAAAGGATATAAAAAGAATAATTCCAAGTATTTTAAAATACCTACCACCTGTTCTTCCAAAAAAATATACAACCCAAAAAAGAACTGACGTGTTGCAAAAAGCTGCAATAGAATCAAAAATCAAAAATTTGATAAAACAAAAGTTCACAAACCCAGATGTCATAGACATGACATTCCTCACTCCAAAAGGAATAAAACGAACAATCAAATATGTAAATATTCCATATTTGTTTAATGCACGAGAAAATCTTACTGTGTTTTCTTCCTTAACAATGTTAGTAAATAACTTAATAGAAATAAAACCACGACCTAAAAGCCATCCCCAAAAATACACAAGACAATCACTTATTACAGCACCAAAAAAAATTGCAAGATAAAACGGAGCTATATGAGCCTTTTCTGTTTGACACAAAATAGCACTTGTAACAACTAAAACATCTTCAGAAATTGGAACATTAAAACCACCTAGTAGCAAAGCAAGAAAAATAACTAGAGGAAAACTATGCACATGACAATTCAACCATGCTAATATTAAATCCATAAGAAAACCCTTTAGAGGATTTTATCAAGAGATAGTAAAACAGAATCAAGTGTTCCTACTAAGTTGTTTATTTTAATTTCGTTTTTGCACATCATTAAACGCTGAAACACATACAAAGATTTTTTAATAGTGTCGCCTATTTTTCCTCTTATACCTAAATCGCCTTTCAACATCCATTTAGAGATACACAATAATCCTTCAAACAAAACTGCTTTAACAATACCTTGCAACAAAGCCTCTTTGGTTATAATTATAGGGAAAACATCAAAAACACGGTATTCAAAAAGAACATAGCCATAGGGTGGAAATAAATTAACTATCACAATACATATAGAGGTGAAAACCAAATGCAAAACATTAACTTTAACCTTCTCTATAATGCACAGAACAAGTGAACAAGCAAAAATAATAATTTTCACTTCTGGCAAATCAACAAACATCAATAAAAGAATTAAAAAGCCACCCACAATAAACCGATAAAGGCTAGATTTTTCTTTTTTCATGTTGCATATATTTTTATCATAATCTGCTAGCTTTACTTCACCTGTCAAAAGGCTTTCATACCAAACAGAAGAAAGGTAAAAACTATTTGCAAACAAGCCTATCAATAGTGAAGTTGCAAGTGAAAACACCATCATAGGAGGCAACATATACCAAGCTCCCTCCCCAAAAAGCACATAACGAGCAAAAAACCACTGACTAATATTAGAAACAAACGCCCCTAACATACTAATTCCAATAAATGAAACCCATCCTTTTTTTCTTAAAAAATTAAAAAGATATATTATGCAACCAGAGCTAAAAGTTCCAATAAAAGAAAAAATAATCACATAGGAAAAAATTGTGCCTGAAAGCATAGCCTGCCCCAACACCTTCACTAGCAACAGAAAGAAAAAAGAACGTGCTGAAAGCACATCCATTGCCAGCATTAAAGCTAAATTGGCAAGCCCTAAGCGAAAGAAAACCACTGGCTTTGGAATCATCACATCAATTAAAGAGAGAAAAAAACACAAGCCAGCAAATAAAGGCAATTCTTTATCTTCTAGTGACACCCCGAGCATCCAGAACACCCACAAGAATCCTCAGAAGAATCACCACATCCACAACTACACGAATGTGAAAAAAGCTCTGCAATCTCTTCATCAGTCGCCATTCTCGAAGAAAGAACTTTTACATCAAAATGCAATGTCTCTCCAGCTAATGGGTGGTTTGCATCTATAGTAACTGTGTCATCTGCAACTTCAATTACTCGCACTGCCCTACTATGAGGTCCATCTGTTTCAAATTCCATTCCTACTTCGATCTTAACATCTGGTGGAAATTGATTCCTATCCACTTTGAAAATTAGAGCCTCTTCAAACTCACCATAAGCATCTTTGGGAGGCACAACAACTGACAATTCTTCGCCTTCATCCTTACCTGTTAGAGCAGATTCAAGACCTGGAACAATCATCTCAAACCCATGAATATATTCCAAGGGTCCCATTTCAACTGAAGAATCGAGGATCTCTCCATCTTCATCTTTTAATGTGTACTCAAGAGTAACTAAAGAATTTTTTGCTATTTTCATAAGTAGGTGCGATGATATACTTTTTTACGACTAAATTCAATCCGTTATATTTTCTTAATTATTATTTATAATGTTCTTCAATTAATTAATAGCAAAATATTAACATCAAATAAAGAACCTAAGTTCTCTCGTGTTAGTCATTTGTGAATGATACGAAACAATATAAACACCAACTAGTGCTGTTATGGCATCTATTGCAGTAGCAATGGACACCATAAAGAATATTGCAGGATGCAAAATTAAAAAGCCTGATTCAAAACCATTGCCATATAACGCACACACAGCACTAATTGCAATGTAGACTCCTTCCTTTGGACAATGCGAAATACAAAAAGAAAGCAATACAGAAACTAACACGACATACATCATGTCCCAAAAATTATTCATGCCAAGACTAGAATAAGAAGTTATTATCACCAAAAAGCTCATTGTAATAACCATTGCAGAGCCTGCCCTAGCAAAGGAAGAAAGAAAAGGAAGCACAAACGAAGTCATCCTTCTTCGCACCCCTAAACTTTCATTTGCATGGCGAAAAAGAACATTCAAAGTTACGTTTGCATCACCTGAGAAAAATGCTACGAGCACAGGAGCAATAGCTGCATAAATAATTTTATAAGGATTAATCTTAGGGCAAAATATCTTTAAGATTATTGGATAAATAAGCAAAATAATCACTAAACCATCAATAAATAACAATAGAACAAATCTAACAAAAGTCTTATTTAAAAGTAATTGCCTAAAAGAAATCATCCAATAAGCACTTATAGCTATTAATGCAATTGCAAGCATATCAACAAAAAAAGCCATTATGGAATAAAAAAGCCTAGAAAGCGAATCAAACAATTGCAAAAGAGGTCTTGCATTAAGTTTGTCATTTGCACAGGCTACTCCAATAAAAATTGCAAAAACACAAATAGGCAAAATAAATAACTCTTCAGAAAAAACCGTCAAAACATTAGACGGAAAGACCCTTAAAAAAGCTTCTCTTATTTTAAGTGTAGCATTTAATGCTCCCTCTTCCTGAAAAATTGGAACACGAGGAGAAGAAAATATAACAACACTCAAAAGAGAAAACATTGAACACAAAAAAGAAACTACTACTGTAAATATACTTGAAAAAAATAACACCTTAAAAATAGAGCCACTTTCTTTAAGTTTATAAGTTCCTAATATCAATGTAAAAAATAAAAATGGGAAAAGCGAGTATTTACCAACCTTAATAGCCATATCTTGAAGAAAATTAACCACACTATTCGCAAGCTCACTATCTTGAGGAAACAAAAAAGCAATAGTTATACCCAACACTATCCCTATTAAATATTTAATCCATATTTTCATAAATTAAAAACTCATAATGTTTGATTTTTTTCATCTACGTGAGAAGCATTAGACCGATATCAAAATAAATAGATTTTAAGAAAAATAGTGTAAGATTTATAAACTCTTCTCAGATAAATGTCGTCGCCGAGTATATTATGATTTTTGATATTTTGCAACACCTATTTTGCCAAATAATAAAATAGTAATATGATTACAACCTTTTGAAAACCTTGGTTATTTTATGAATTTAAGCATTATTCAGTGAAGAGATTTTTAATTGCCTGTATGTTTGGCAATGCTTCAAAAAAATACTCCACCAATTCAGGGTCAAACTTTGTGCCACTACAAGCCCTAATTTCATTCAACACATCTTCTTCTTCCCAAGCTTCTTTATAAATGCGATTTGAAGAAAGAGCGTCATAAACATCAGCAATAGAAACAATTCTAGCAGAAAGTGGAATCTCTTCTCCTTTTAAACCCTGATTTTTATGTGTTGAATAATCTAATCTTTCAGCCTCACCTGTTTCTTTATTAATAAAGCCAGGATAGCCTGAACCATCCCAATTTTCATGATGACGCAAAGCTATCTCAACAGCAATTTCATCTACAAAAGACATTATTGGCTTAAACAGAGCAGCCCCTTTCCATGTGTGAGTTTTCATAAGACTAAACTCTTCATCAGTCAGGCGTCCATTTTTCTTTAAGATAGAGTCAGGAATAGAAACCTTGCCAACATCATGCAACATCGAAGCCACTCTAAGAGAATCTCGATATTTAATCCTTTCAGCCTCTGGCACATTTTTATGAAAAGCATACCTATCATATATTTCTACACTATAGCTTGCAACCCTGTTAGCATGTGCTCCTGTCTCCTTTGGATCTCTCATTTCTGAAATTTTGATCATTCTCATAATCATAGCTCGTG
Organism: uncultured Treponema sp.; assembly: GCA_963543085.1. Lineage (GTDB taxonomy): Bacteria > Spirochaetota > Spirochaetia > Treponematales > Treponemataceae > Treponema_B. The sequence continues at coordinate 7,143 of CAUUAF010000009.1, forward strand.
TAAGATAGCTTCTCTCTAGAGCAATACCAGCATTATACGCAAAATGTTTGAGATATGTCTCATCATCAGCTGAAAACTCTCTTATATTTCCATTTTCATCCAAGGCATTAAGCATTTGCAAAACACCTAAAAGTGTCCCATTTGGAGCATTGAGTGGAATAGTTAAATTTGAAACAGTTTTATACCCTGTCATTTTGTCTGTCTCTTTACCAAAAGTATATGGTTTTGCTTCATCTATTTCATAGACATTAGGTTCGTTCACCATACTACCTGTAAGAGCCACATAGCCTGAAATTGTTTTTGAATCCATAGGAAAAGAAAAAAAAGTATATGGCAACTTCTGCCCTCTAGGCAAATTCTTTTTTAGGCTATCGTTTTGACTATATCTTATAGAAAGTCTATCTCCCTCTGCAACATAAATTGAACCTGCGTCAGCAGATACCACCTTCCTTGCCTCAGTCAATATAATCTCCAAAAGAACATCAACATCCTGCACATTATGCAACGAAGATTCTATATCGAATATACGTGAATATATCTCTTCCTTTTTAGTCAGTTGATTACTCATACTTAGTGGATAACTCTTCTATAGACTGAGAAACCTCTTTTGAAAGATTTTGTAGTGTTTCTCGCAGTGTTTTTAATTTTTCAATTTTTTCTTCCATTATGGCTTTCTTAATATTTGCATTTTCAATATATGTTTCCCTTGCAATGGAATATGTTGCAAAATCTGGAGAATCAAATTGAAAAGACACAACATCTAATTTAACTAAAGAACTGGCTTTTTCTTCAAAATAATTTTTACACCTAGCTTTGAAGTTTTCTATTGTATACTCATTGCTTTGTTCTTGATAAAAAGCTACGGCTTCTTCAATAGCATTATTCATGAGACTTTCAACATGCTCTCTAATATAAGAATTAAGCTCATCTTGGTCTTTTATATTATTAGCTTTGATTATTTCAATCAACTTATCATGCTCTATATTCACTTTAAGCTTTATACTAGCTTTCCAAGAAAAAACTGCTCCTTGAGCTAAAACTTTTGCATATCTTTCGCCATTTTCTAACATCCCATCAAAATTTTCTTCTATTAATATGGGAGATAAATCAAAAGTTAAAATAATAGCATTGGTTGGAATAAGACGTTCCCATCTCCATGTGAATTCGTCATGTGAGATAAGTTTTTCGTAGTAGCCTGAAGACTTAGAAAGCATAACCCCATATTTGCCTAAAGGAACTTTAAACTGAACATAGCCTACAAAAAAAATTGCCCCTGCAATGATTGCAAGGATAGTCAACTTAAAAATAAACCAAAATATAGATTTTTTCATAATGTGGTTCTCAAACCCGGCATGATAACAGGTTTATTAGTACTTTTCAAGTCAAGCAGTAATCATAGAAAATATTATGGTTTGTTATTTTAAATAGCCTTACTTATTTAGTGAGGAAAACTTAAAAGCATTTCTCTATAATATTCATATTGCTGTTCTCTTAACTTTATCTCAGCTGGTAAGCCTTCATTTAAGTCATTTGTGATTGTGCTAAATTTATCAAGAATATTTACTATTTTCTTTTGTTCTTCTATAGAAGGAAGTGGTATTTCTAACTCATAAAATCTATTATGTGGTAAATCTGGAACCGTTCCTTTCGAAGCTGTTTCCTTTAATTTTATATTCATGTGTTTAGTCTTTAATACATGATAAAGATATCTTTTTATTACTAATTCACTACAGTTTACTTTAAAAAAATTATTATGAAAGCATCCTTCTACACCTGTTATTATGTCGCCTGTGTTACCAGTTCGTGTTACTAGAATATCATCTTTATTACATAAAACATTAGAACTAGGATTTTCTATGTAAAACTGCTTATCTTGTTTTTCTTTAAGAAATTGTATTGTTATATATCTATACCTATTTTTTCCATTTTCTTTATATCTTTGATTTATTGGAATTTGCAAACCTTGATTTACAGTGCAAATATCTTTTAGCTTCACAATCTTAAAATGTTTACTAAAAATTAAACATTTTTCATAATATTCATATTGCTGTTCTCTTAATGTTAGCTCCGCTTGTAATTCTTTTTGCAGCTCCGCTATGAGTTCACTGAACGTATCCAAAATACGCACTATCTCTTTTTGAAGCTCTATGGGTGGAATTGGAATGGGAATTTCTAAAACAATATTACTCATAAGCTTTGGATTTCCAGATCCTCCACTAACATATTTTTTTGCCTCAATTTGCAACCAATATACAATAAACCTAATTAATAAAGAACTATCATCCTTAACTGATATCAACCCACAAATATTTGTGATTGAGAACTTCCCATTTCTATAAAAAATAGTACCTGCGTATGCCCCATCAGTTGTCCACGTTGCGTACTCCCCATCAAAATCATAAGTATCAATTTTACCTATTTCTCCATTATTTTTTGTCTGAGATGAATAAACAGGATAACAACCTTTATTTTCATCTAAATACTTTTTAGAAATAACACGCCCACGTTGAATTTCGCAAACCTCCCCCAGCTTTTTCCATTCAACTTTTGCATTTTTTAGTAATTCTAATATTCTACTCATATTTTTCTTATTTTCCCTTATAGAGCCTATTTGTTGTTAGAGTGATTTATGATAATTCAACTATATCAAAACCTAACAGTTTCGCATATGCAAACTGTTAGGCTTAAGGGTCTGAAACCGCTCGACTTCGCATATGTAAATCGCTCGACTTGCGATCCCCAAATCGAGCGGTTTGGGGTAGTGAAATCGCTCGGTTTGGGGTCAGTACATTAGCTAATGTACAACCATAACACTAGCTAATGTACTACAATTACATTTCTTAATGTAGGATAAAGTATTTTGAAAGATAAAGAAGAATTCTGAGTCTTTATGAGATTTTGCATTATACCATATTTTTACATTTTATCAAACTTAAAAGAAAAATAGGCACTTGTATATTTTGTATATAGTATATATATTTTTAATTATTATGAGCAAAATATTAGAATTATTGAAAAGTCGTCTATTATTTGGGCAATGTACAGATGAAAATGCCCTTTCAAGCCTATTAGAAAATGAAAGTTTAAACTTTTACGTTGGAATTGATCCCACTTTTAAAAGTCTCCATATAGGGCATGTTATGCCACTTATTGCACTAAAATATCTATGCGAGGCAGGGCACAAGGCGGTTATTTTGCTAGGTGGAGGCACTGCTAGAATTGGCGACCCTTCAGGGAAAACACAAATGCGAAAAATGCTTTCATATGAAGATATTGATAGCAATGCTTTGAATATACAAAAACAAATTGAAAGCTTTTTGGATGTAGATAGCAATCATCTTATGTTTGCAAACAATAAAGAATGGCTTGAAGGTTTGAATTACATAGATTTTTTAAGAGATATAGGTTCTCATTTTTCCGTTAACAAAATGCTTTCTTTTGAAAGCTATAAAAGACGAATGGAAACAGGTTTGTCATTCTTGGAATTTAACTATCAACTCCTTCAAAGTTATGATTTTTTGCAACTCAATTCACGTTATGGTGTAAAAGTGCAAATTGGAGGAGATGACCAGTGGGGAAACATGGTTGCGGGAGCTGACTTAATAAGACGAAAAGGTGGAAGCGATGTGCAAGCCTTTACTATTCCCCTCCTTCTTAATAGCGAAGGTCAAAAGATGGGAAAAACTGAAGGAGGAGCTCTGTTCCTAGATGCTGACTTAGTGAGTCCGTATCAATTCTTCCAATACTGGAGAAACATAGCCGATGCAGATGTTCGCTCTTCGTTACTCATTTTTACTCAGGCTTCTATTGCAGAGATTGATGAGATGATTTCAAAAGATATCAATGGAGCAAAAGAATACCTAGCATATCAAATAACAAAGTTTATACATAAAAAAGAAAATGCCGATAAAGCGTTAGAAGCCTCTAAAGCTGCTTTTGGAAAAGACATGAAAAGGGAAGCAATGCCTACAATATCTCTTGAAAAGGCTAAACTTACCGAAAAGATTAATATTGTAGATTTGTTTGTTTTATCATCATTGGTTAAAACAAAAAGCGATGCAAGAAGATTGATTGAACAAGGTGGTGCCGTCTTAGAAGGAGAAGTAATAAAAGATATTAGAATGGATGTTTCATTAGATGATATCCTAGGGGATGGTGTTATTTTGAAAGCAGGAAAAAAGAGAATAATTAGAGTGCTTATAAACTAATTAGAATTTGTAGTTTTTTATGCCACCCACTGTTGCAGTAGCGAGTATGTGAGCATACATTTGAGTTTCTTTGAGGGAGGGAAATTAGTGAGTTCTTTAAGAGAAGGAATTAAACTTTATAAGGCAAAGGACTATGAGGCTGCCTTAACATTTTTTTTACAATACAGACCAACAGGGGACGAATCTACATCTGAGCTTCCATATTATATAGGACTTTCTTATGCAAAACTTTCTAGCTATGAAAGTGCTTTAGCATATCTTGAACAGGTGGTAACCCAAGAAACAGACGTGGCAAGGGTATACCAATGTCGTCTTATCTTGGCTTTAATATATGCAAAAACAAATAGAACCCGCCTCGCAGAGTTTGAACTTTCTAAACTGCTTGATGCAGGTTATGAATCTGTCCAAGTGTTTTCTTCAATGGGATATGTTGCTTATGAGCATAAGGATGTTAAAAATGCTATGGATTATTACAGAAAGGCACTAGAAATTGATAAAAATAATTCCAATGCATTAAATGGTTTGGGATATGTCTTAGCTGATAGTGAAAAAGATTTGGCAAAAGCTATTTTATATTGCAAAAGAGCTTTAGAAAAAGAACCTACAAATCCTGCATATTTAGACTCTTTGGCATGGGCATATTTTAAGAATGGAGCTATAAAGGAAGCTAATGCTTATATTAAAAAAGCAAGAAAGGAACTTTCTAATAACGCAACAATAAATAAACATGCAGAGATTATTCAAACTTCAAAAGTGGAGACGTTTTAAGTGAAACATAGATTAATTATTGCTTTTTTCTTTTTTCTTAGTGTTTTATCAGCAACTGAAAATAATTTTTTTCCACAGCCTACATCACAAGACCGTCAAGTAGCTTTTGAAGAGTTTAGGCGTGGTGTGCAGTCATATTACAGGGCTTCGTACAATGAGGCCATCCTACTCTTTGAAAAAGCTCTTTCCATTTTACCTGATGAGCCTATCATATTAGAATGGCTAGGAAAGGCTTATTATAGTTCTGGTTTGGAAGATGCATGTTTGCAACAATGGGACGTTGCAATTAAGGCAAACCATGGGGGAATTCTTCTAAAAAACAAAGCCGAAGTAGTGAGAGAACGTCGCATTTTTCCGCTTGATTTAATGGACAATATGAAGTTTAGTGAATCTACTAGTTTTACTTCAATATTCCAAGACACACGTCTTTTTAGACAACCACTTTCTGCCATTGCAATGGAAGACGGAAGTTTTTGGGCTACAGCCTATGGAACAAACGAAGTGCTTCATTTTAATGCAAACGGAAAAATAATTGATAGAACTAAAGGTCCAATAGAAGGGTTTGATCGCCCTTTTGATATAATACGTGCTAAGAATGGACACATATTGGTTTCTGAATTCGCTTCAGATAGAATTTCTATTCTCACAAAAGAAGGTCGATTTTTACGATATTTTGGAAAAAGTGGTGTGAATGAAGGAGAGCTTTTAGGGCCTCAATTTTTGGCAACAGATTCTTATGATAATGTTTACGTTTCTGATTTTGGTAATGCTCGAATTTGTGTATTCTCTTTTGAGGGTAAACCTCTTTTTCATTTTGGAGAAAAAAGTGCTGATTTTTCAGGCTTTATAGCTCCGTCTGGGCTTTGCGTTATAGATGGTCTTGTGTATGTCTCAGATTCAATTAAGGGTGCTATTTACGTGTTTGACACTTCAGGAAATTATATAGAAGAGTTATTACCAGAAAATAGCTTTAAGGCAATTGAATCTATGCGTGAATGGAATGGAAACATTCTTCTTTCTTCACTTTCAAAGGCATATCTTGTTGATGTGAAACTCGCAGTTATTCACGAATTAGTTAGTTTGGGAAATGCTCCAACAAAAATTACTTGTGCAACCCCTGATGCAAATGGAAATATTCTTCTTGCTGATTTCAAAAATGAAACAGTTGAAGTAACTAGTAGGATAAGCGAACTTGCTGGAGGCTTTTTTGTCACTATAAAAAGAGTTTTCTCTGATAAGTTTCCTAAAGTTGAGATGGAAGTTCTTGTGGAAAATAGAAACAGAGAGCAAATTGTAGGACTTGAAAGTCTCAATTTTAATGTTACAGAAAATAGTAATCCTGTGCTTGACTATTCCCTTGATGGAGCTGGCTTTTTTAAAGAAGGTTGTGATGTTGCAATTCTTTTAGAAAGATCTCCTAAGATGAAAGAAGAAGAAGCTGTTGTTGACAAAGCTATAAAAGAAATTGCTCTTGCTATGAGAGGAAAAGGAAAGATTTATATATTTTCTGCTTCAAATAATCCAAGCAAAGAAGGTGATTATTTTCCTGAAGATATTATAGATTATATTCCACGTTTTAAGGGGGCAGTTTCAGATAATTGGAAGTTTGATTTAGGACTTAGATTAGCAAGCTCTAGCTTATTGAATGCTCAAGCTAGACGTGCTGTAATTTTCTTGAGTTTTAATGATCTAAAAGAGGAAAACTTTGGCACTTATGGGCTTAATGAGCTTTCTTCTTATATGGCAAATAATAATATTAGATTTTATTCAGTTTCTCTTAGAGAAGGAAAACCTTGCGATGAATTGAATTATCTAATAAAAAAGACAGGTGGGGAAGCTTCATATGTGTATGTGAATGAAGGTCTTGCCCCTCTTATTTCGAGAATAGCAAAATCTCAAACTGGGTTATACAAACTTTCTTACACTTCGAGCATGAACTCAGATTTTGGAAGACGCTTCTTACCTGTTGAAGTGGAAGTACGTCTTTTAAATCGATCTGGGCGAGATGAAACTTCTTATTATCCTCCAGCTGAATAAAATCTGACAATGAACGAAGCAAAAAAAGGGAAGAAAGCTTTTGATGCCTACTACTCAAATATTTTTGGTAGTAGGTGGCTCAGCATGCGTGAAGCTTTACTCGTTCCTTCCTCCCCTGTTCCATATAATGAAAATCTTAAAAAACCATATTACATGGACGAGGCAAGTATTGCTGTAGGGAAGGTTTTGCCACCACTTGATGATGGACTCGCTCTTGATATGTGTGCAGCTCCTGGTGGAAAGACATTAGTTTTTTCTAATCTTTTAGGAAGAGAAGCAACTCTACAAGCAAATGAATTATCTGGAGCTAGGCGCAACAGACTCATCAATGTAATTGAAGAATATACAAGTGATGAAGTAAAGAAAAAAATACATGTTACAGGTTATGACGCTAGCAAAATGTGCAGGTCATCTATTTCAAAATATGATAGGATTTTGCTAGATAGTCCTTGTTCTTCTGAACGACATGTTTTGCAACTTGAAAAAGCTTTGAATGAATGGACTCCTTCTCGCCCTAAACAACTAAGCATTCGTCAGTGGGCATTGCTTTCGTCAGCTTTTTTAATGCTTAAAAAATGTGGCTTTTTAGTTTATTCTACGTGTGCATTGCTAGAATTGGAGAACGACTCAGTAGTTGATAAGTTATTAAAAAAATATGACGATGCTCACATTGTTCATGATATATCTAGCATTAAAAAAATTACGGAACAACCTACAAAAACACGGCATGGATTTATGTATTCACCTGATGTTAATAATGGAATAGGTCCTATGTACTTTTGTCTTATTGAGAAAAAATAAACTATAGTGCTATCCAAATTCTAAATATACGGAGTTATTCATAATGAAAAAAATTATTTATATACTTGATACTTATGCTTTTATATACCGCTCTTATTACGCTTTTCAAAATAAACCATTAATTAATTCCAAAGGTTTTAATGTTTCTAGCATATTTGGCTTTTTCAAAAGTCTTCATTCACTCATAAAAACATATCAACCCAACTACTTTGTTGTTGCATTAGATTCTAAAGTGCCAACATTTAGGCATGAAATGTATAAAGAATACAAAGCAAATAGAAGAAAGACCCCCGAAGACTTACATGCTCAAATCCCATTCATAATTGACATATTAAAAGCTATTGGTTTTGCAACATGTTATTTTGATAGGTTTGAAGCAGATGATATCATAGCTTCCATCACAAAAAAAGCTATAAATCTTGGATTTGCCGTACGAATAATCTCAAGTGATAAAGACTTATTGCAATTATCTTCATCTGATGTTGAAATGGTCAAACAAGACATACATGGGAAATGGAGCATATATAGAGAAGAAAATGTTAAAGAAGAATGGGGAGTTCCACCATCTCTAATACTCGACCTTCTTTCCATCACAGGAGATACTGCTGACAATGTACCAGGTGTTAAAGGGGTTGGTATTAAAGGGGCACAAAAGCTACTAGCTGAATATGGAAGTTTAGAAGGCATATATCAAAATATTGAGAATATCAAAGGGGCTTTAAAACAAAAACTAATAGACGCAAAAGAGGAAGCCTTTTTTTCTAAAGAACTTATAAAACTGGATAATTCTCTTGAAATTTTAAATATAGAAAGTTTTACTTCAAACAACATAAAGCTGAACAATGCAGTGCCAATGTTTAAAGATTTGGAACTACCTTCTCTTGCAAAGTTATATAATGAATCCATAGGCAAATCTATAAACGATATTATCAACTCTAATACTGAAGAAAATACTTTGGATAGTAATGAAAAAGTAGAAATAGATTTGTTTACACAAGAAACAAATCATTTTGAAATAATAACTGAAACAAAAATACTTCAAAAAATAATAGAAAAAATAAATTCTCCTGTTTATCTTTCTATAGAAGCAAAAATATTACATCTCAATATTGAAAACACACATTATAAAGTTGAATTAAACGAAAAAATCATCAATATCTTCAATAAATGGTTTACTTCATCAACTCTTTTTGTTCTTTATGATGGAAAAAAAATATACCACACAATTCACTCTTGTTATCCTATTCTTAATTTTCCAACAATTTTTTTTGATGTAATGATTGCAGCATACCTCATAGCTCCCGACTCAAAAGACTATTCTCTTATCACACTCATCAAAACGTATATTGATGATTATTTCTCTGATTCAATGCTAGATGAAAAACAAAAAGGTATTTATACATTGAGACTTTATTCAATATTTTCAGAAGAACTAGCAAAAGATGAAAGAATCAATCTTTTTAACAATATAGAAATGCCTCTTTTAGTTTTATTAAGTCAAATGGAGATTAAAGGAATAAAACTAGACACTGAGAAACTAATCAGTTTTTCCAAAGAGTTAGATGAAAAAATTAAAAAAATTGAAAAAGAAGCAGAAGATGAAGCTGGTCATGAGTTTAATATTGCCTCTTATAAGCAATTGCAAACAGTTCTTTTTGAAGAAAGAGGACTAAGACCAGATAAAAAAAATAAAAGTGGTTTTTCAACTTCTAGTGAAGTTTTAGAAAAACTAAAAGATTTTGATATCCTACCAGCCCTTGTTTTGGAATATCGAACTCTTTCAAAGTTACGTTCTACATACACAAATTCTTTAGTTGAACTAGTGGATAGTCAAAAAAGGATTCACACACATTTTATTCAAACTGGGACTGCTACAGGTCGTCTCTCTAGTCAAAATCCTAACTTGCAAAACATTCCTTCACATGACGCATTAGGAATGAGAATTAGAGAAGCTTTTTGTGCAGAAGAAGGAAACATACTTATTTCTTCAGACTACTCACAAATTGAGCTTGTGGTTTTAGCTCACATCTCTAAAGACAAGATGTTGAATGCAATTATTAGAGATGGTGTAGACGTACATAAAAGGACAGCAAGTATTATATTTAACGTAGATGAAAATGAAGTAACCAAAGAAATGAGGGCAATTGCAAAGGCTGTAAACTTTGGGGTTATATATGGAATGAGTGGTTATGGGCTTTCTGAAGAGCTTCATATAAGCAGAAAAGAAGCAACAAGTTTTATTTCGACATATTTTGATACATACAAAGAAGTTGCCACTTTTATAGAAAATACTTACACTGAATGTGAGAAAAAAGGCTATGTAGAAACAATTATGGCTCGTCGTCGCTATGTACCAGAAATTAAAAGTAACATACGAAACATAAAAGAACTTGGAAAACGTATTGCAGTCAATACAATAATTCAAGGTTCTGCTGCCGATATAATGAAAAAAGCGATGTTAGATGTTGCAAAAACATTAAAAAATGCAAGGCTTAAAACTTCTATATTACTGCAAGTGCATGACGAATTGATCTTGGAAAGCTCAGAAAACGAAGTGGAACAAAGCATTGAAATTGTAAGAAAGACAATGGAAGAAGTGTACAAGCTTTCTGTGCCATTACGTACTTCTATTTCTACTGGAAAAAACTGGGGATTGTTGTAAGTAAATACATCTTTTTGACTATGTATAACTTTAGATATTAGAAGTATTTATTATAACACTAAAATTGTCTGTACTTTATACCTTTATCTTACAAAACAAATATGCAAAATGAATTTGGTGTTAATTTTTATAATGATGAAAATCTGGAACTTGTTGAAACCACTGCTGACGAATAAACTTTCACATACTGACAAAGTTGAAAAAAGTGTAGTACATTCAAAGCTACAACTCAAAAAGAGTATTTTGTTAAAGCTCTAGGTAGCACCAGTGGTATAAAGATTTACTATCCCCTTCGGCAGTTATTGTCATTTAGAAAATAATAGTGTAAAAGTAGCAAATGTAGAATTAACAAAGTATCAAACAAATACTATAGCAATAACTGCATTGCAAAAAAATTAGTTGGTATGTAGATAAATTAGATCAGTGTGTAAAGTTTTGTTCAACATATAAAATCAATTTAAAAAAAAGAGGGCTAGGATATGGCATCTATAAGGGTACCATATTCTAGCCTTTTTACTTTGACTTTATCAAAAGTTTATTTTAGGTATTTGCAACCAGCTTCGCGATATTGCTTAACTTCAGCTACAACAGCATCGACGTCCATAACCATTTCCATCATGCTAACCTGTTCCTCATACACCTTAGGATCTATCAAACTTTTGATCTCTGGCTCTGTTACGTGGTAACATAAAAGTCCCAACTGGACTCCTGTCAAAGGACCGGAATAAGTAGGGTCGCCAACAGTAACAGTCTCGCAAGCAAGACCTGAAGACTCAGCTTCAGCACCGCCCAAAAGAACTACTACGTTCTCTGGACCGTATTTTTCTGCTAACTCTTTAACCCTCTTTTGATTTTCCAAATCCATTGCACCAGCACTTGTTCAGACAAAGCACTCCGTTGCTGCATACACAACATCTGCACCCGCAGATTCTGCACAAAGCTTGATAGCTTCCCCTGGAACACCGTCGCGATCACCAATAATGATGACCTTTTTGCCTTTAAGTTCCATAAGTAACCTCCTCAACTATGAAAAAATGACTAAAGAACATAACTGCCCTTTAGTCACCCAACCAATCACTTCTCCCCTTTAGAGAAGCAATAATCAAAAAACTAAGAAATGTATTTAAGGAGAGTGTCCTCAATTTCTTTAATTGTTAGAGTGTCTCCTGTCAAATGTTCTTTCTTTTCTCCATCAACATAGATAAGAATAGAAGGCAAACCTAAAACTTGCTCTTTCATTGCAACACGTCTAGCTCCTCCAATATCAAAAGAACAAAACTTTGCTTTTCCTTCATGCCTATCTGCCATTGCATGGACATCTGGCATTAATTGCTTGCAAGGAACACAAGATTGTGACCAAAAGTCTACTAATGTTACACCTTTAGAACCATGAACTTCTTCTTCAAAATTATCTTTGTTTAATTCAATCATATTAAACTCCTTATTTTTTCATTGCTCTTTTAGCTTTAATGTCATCAACATAATGGCCAGCCCAAATACCTGCTATAGCACCATCAGCAGCTGCAGTAACTACCTGGCGTGACTCTTTTTGAATAACATCGCCAACACCATAAATACCTGGGACATTTGTTTCCATCTTTCCATTTGTGAGAATATACCCTGCATCATCAAGAGCCACTTGACCCTCCAAGAAAGCAGTTTGTGGATTGTGTCCGATAAAGACAAATACACCTTCAGTATCAAAACGTGATTCTTCACCAGTCTTAGTGTCCTTTAATATAACACCATCAACCAAACCATCACCCAAAACTTCTTGAACCACTGCATTCCATTTAAAAGCCATCTTAGGATTTGCAAAAGCCTTTTCTTGGATTGACTTTGCAGCACGCAATTCCTCACGCCTATGCACTATCGTAACTTTTGAAGCAAACTTTGTTAGATACATTGCCTCTTCAATTGCAGAGTCTCCTCCACCTACAACTATAATTTCTGCATCTTCAAAGAAAGCACCATCACAAGTTGCACAGTAAGAAACACCTTTTCCCCAATGCTCTTTCTCACCCTTACATCCAAGCTCTCTAGCACTAGCCCCTGTTGAAACCACAACAGCTAAACATTCATAAGAATTTCCATCAGCAGTATGGACTATTCTTTCTGCTCTGTCAGAAGGGATTTCAATCTTTTCAACCTTAGCTCTCTTAAATTCAACACCAAATTTTTCAGCATGTTTTTGGAAAGCCTCAGTTAAAGCTGGACCTGAAGATTCTGGAAAACCAGGGTAGTTCTCTATCTCTTCTGTTATATAACATTGCCCACCTTGATTTGGCTTTTCTTCAAGAATTATTGTCTTTAACTTTGAGCGAGCAGCATAAATACCTGCAGCCATCCCACCAGGTCCGCCACCTATTATAACTAAATCGTACTTCTCAGCCATACACACCCCCTAATAAGAAGTTGCAAAAGTATACTAATTTACCTCACTTTATTCAACAGTTTATATATTTTTATACATTTATTAATAAAAAAAGCACAAGAAAACACCATTAAATTTTCTTGTGCTTATAAACAATTTTATAATAACTAACTAAACTTCTTCAGCTTGCATTACAGAAAGAAGCTTTCTGCCTCTTCGCTCGTGAAAACACACCTTGCCAGCCATCTTTGCATATAGTGTGTAATCAGAACCACACCCCACGTTCTTACCAGGATGTATTTTAGTTCCACGCTGACGCACTAGTATAGAACCAGCCTTAACAGTCTCTCCGCTGTATGCTTTAACACCTAAATATTTAGGGTTTGAATCTCTTCCATTTTTAGCACCACTACCGCCCCTTTTTCTAGCCATAACACACCTCCTAAAAAATAATCATTCTTTACGAACTGAACATTCCAAACTCACAAACTCTGGATATTCACTTACTAAACCAGAAAATCCAATCTTCAAAAACTCAAAAAGAAAAATGAGATAACTGGAAGAAGCCTCGCCATATTGCAAAACCTCAAACTCAATACACCCTTTCTTTTGAGCTGATAATTCAACTCGCAGTTTCTCATCAAAAGAACACCTTTGCTCCAAATACAAAACCGCAGTTCTCAACAACACACTCAACGTAGCACAAACGATATCACTTCCATGTTTTGCAAATCCCGAATGTCCCGTTGCCTTGCATGAAAGGAGTTCTCCTTTTTCACCACTACAAATAGTGACGTAAGTCACATTTAAGCACCTATAATATCTTCAATTACTATAGAAGTATATGTTTGCCTATGTCCCTTGAGTTTATGATAATTCTTTTTAGATTTTTCTTTATAGACCAATATTTTTTTATCTCTTACATCATTGCCTTTTTTCGCAACAACTTGGCAACCGCTAACATACGGAGTTCCAACCTTGACACTGCCATCGTTACTAACTAGTAAAACTGAGTCTATCACAATTTTTTCATTATCTTCATCTAGCTTATCAACCAAAATTTCAAGCCCTTTTTCTGCTTTATACTGCTTTCCCTTATATTCAAAAAGTGCGTACATTGTCCCTCTCCTTCCCCTAAACAATTAGATAAAATATCCTAGCATAATTTTCCAATTGTTTAAAATTATAGATGGGCATTATATCATCATCAAAAAGAAACTGTCAACAGTATAATAAAACCGAAAGCATTTTTGTGCACTAAAACATAAATATTTTCTAAAGATTAGCTAAAAAGCCTGAACAGAATGAATGAAAAAATAGCCAAAAACTTCAAAATATAGGTAATATTAAAAAAAGCTACTAATGTCTTTATCAATGCAGTTCAATTAATATTCCAGCTAGTCTACAAATACAAACCTTTTTTGATGTTTGTTGGACATAGATCCACAATCAATCCCAATATACATTTTCTTGAATTATATCATGTTTTAGTGGACTATGTATTGTTTATGGATGAATGCAACGAAAATACCACATCAAAAGTTGCAAAAGCGATAAGATTATCCAAAGAAGACAAACCAATGATTTGTCTTCTTTGAGAATTAAATTTGATACAAGAATTCGAGAATATTAAGGAAACACTAATTAATTGTGAATAAACAAATCAGTGTTTCCTTAATCAATGGAATTATTTTTCAATCAAGTGCATGGTGTTAAGATCAAAGCCCACACCAAGCTCAAAGTCTTTTTTGCCATGTTCTTTTATTGCCTTAATTGGCACATATTGATCTTTAAATCCTAAGTAAAGCAACACGGTAATATCATCAATATAAGACGTCAACTCAGGTGCAACAGAACAAGTACGCACATCTGAAGACGCACTATACCAAGTTGCAATTCCTAATTCTGAAGTAAATGCTTTCAAGATTTTCAAAGCTTCAGGCAAAGCATTTCCAAAATTAAAGTCATCAAATAAAAGCAAATCTGGTTTAGAATCAACATTAGAACTAAAAGCTCTAACAGTGGTTAAAATGTGTTCAGTACGAACAACTTCTTGGTTGAAATTCAAAACAACTCGCTTCCTAAAAATTGATTCTTTCAATTCTTTAGCATTTTCAAGCTTATTCATTTTTGCAATTTCATTAAACATATTGTTATACCACTCAAAAGTATGGTCTAATTCTTGATTAAAAGAAACATGAATCAAGGACTTACCTTTAAGTAGCTGATCCAATCCTAACTGAACCAACAACGAAGACTTTCCAGCTCCTTTTTCTGCCGTAATCACACCCACTTCGCCATATTTCAATCCACCACTCAGACTAGACTCAAACTTTCGCATTGGGCTTTTTTTAATCAACTCACTTAACTCCATTATTAACTCCTTAAAAATTATTTTTGTTCCGCCTTTCTCTTTTCTTCATATTCTGCTATTAGAGCTTCCATTATATTTTTTGGACACCTACTATATTTTTCAAATTCCATAGAAAAAGAGCCTTTTCCTTGAGTAGAAGAACGTAAAATGCTAGCAAAACCAAACATCTCACTTAACGGAACTTCCGCTTCAACGTTAGCATTAGAGTTCTCCTCAGTAGAAGAAACAACAACACCACGTCTTTGGTTAATAAGTCCGAAAACATTACCTTGAAATTCTTGAGGCACATCAATGGAAACCTTCATCAATGGCTCCAAAATAGTAGGTTCTGCCTTCTTATATCCTTCACGGAATGCACCAATAGCAGCAGACTGGAATGCCATATCAGATGAGTCAACAGGGTGATATTGTCCATCATTAATTGTAATCCTAACACCAACAATAGGAAATCCTATTAAAGAGCCTCTTTTAACAGCCTCTTTAAAGCCTTTATCACAAGATGGAATATACTCAGTAGGAATAGCTCCTCCCTTAATCATATTCACAAACTCATAATCTTTATCTTCAATTGGTTCCAAAAAGCCTGCAACACGTCCATATTGCCCAGCACCACCTGTTTGTTTTTTATGAGTGTAATTAAATTCACCCTTCGTCGTAATCGTTTCACGATATGCAACTTGAGGTCTACCTACTTCCACACTACAATTATATTCTTTTAACATTCTTTGAATATAAATATCGAGATGCAACTCTCCCATACCTTGAATAATTGTCTGATTTGACTCTTGATCAACAAAAGCCCTAAAAGTTGGGTCTTCTTTGGTAAATCTATTGAGAGCTTTACTCATCTGGTCTGCATCTTTTTTCTCTTTTGGAGTGATGGATAGTGACATAACAGGATTTGGCACAAACATAGAAGTCATAGCATAATTTATTTTTCCATTGCAGAAAGTGTCTCCTGAAGCACAATCAACTCCAAAAAGAGCCACAATATCACCAGGTCCTGCTTCTGTAATATCTTCCATAGTAGCAGAATTCATTCGCACAAGACGACCAACCTTCACACTCTTATGTGTGCGAGAGTTATACAATTCTTCACCTTTTTTTACTGTTCCCTGATATATTCTAATATATGTTAACTGCCCAAATTTTCCATCTTCTAGCTTAAAAGCTAAAGCAACAACAGAATCTTTCGGATCATGACCTAGTACAACAGGTTTCTCTCCATCATCAAGATCTAATGCGGTATTCTCAACTTCAGTAGGATTTGGTAAGTAATATGTTACAGCATCTAGTAATGGTTGAATTCCTTTATTTTTATAAGCAGAACCACAAAAAACAGGAACAAATCTTTCTTCCAACGTTCCTTTTCTTATGGCCAAGCGAATCATAGCTTCAGTTTCTTTTCCTTCAAGAAAAGCTTCTGCCAATTCATCAGAAAACATGCTAGCAGCATCAACTAACTCTTCCCTATACTTCTTTGCTTCCTCAAGCATGTTAGAAGGAATCTCGGCTTCCCTAATTTCAGTGCCACTATCCCCTTCAAAATACAAAGCTTTCATTGTTACTAGGTCAACAACACCTTCAAGTTTATCTTCAAGTCCAATAGGAAGTTGCATCATATAAGCATTTAATGCAAGTTTTTCACGCAGTTGAAGCCTAACCTTCAATGGATTAGCACCTGTTCTATCACACTTATTGACAAAAGCGATACGTGGAACATGATAACGTTTTAACTGCCTATCCACAGTAATTGATTGAGACTGAACCCCACCTACAGAACACAACACTAAAATAGCACCATCAAGAACACGAAGAGAACGCTCAACTTCAATGGTAAAGTCTACGTGACCTGGAGTATCAATAACATTGATCACTGAACCTTTCCAGTTAACCTGAGTTGAAGCAGATTGAATAGTAATTCCTCTTTCTTTTTCCAAGTCCATGTTGTCCATAGTGGCTCCAACCCCATCTTTACCTCTAACCTCATGCACTGCATGAATCCTACCACAATAGAACAGAATTCTCTCAGAAAGTGTTGTTTTTCCTGAGTCTATGTGTGCACTAATTCCGATATTCCTCATTTTTGAAATATCAATACTCATAACTTCCACCCCCTATATTGGAATTATTTTTATGCAATGCTCCGAAATATAAGTATAAGGACCACTACAATATAAACTAGGTAGTCTACTCTAAAGAAAAGTAATATGCAATAGTTTTTATTTGGATTTATTATTTTTCTGTATCAGTTACTATCACAATGCTAGAATAATTACTAAATAATGTAGCATCAAAGTTCCATAGGTTAATATCTAAAACTCTGCAATTAAAGAATAGATATCTATATCAATTTATCCTAAACATTAAATTTGAAGAACATCACATCTCCATCCTGAACTACATATTCTTTTCCTTCAAGCCTATATTTACCAGCCTCTTTTATCTTTTGCTCACTACCGTATTGTTTAAAGTCTTCAAAACTATAAACGCAAGCTTTAATAAATCCTTTTTCGAAATCTGTATGAATTACGCCTGCTGCCTTTGGAGCTGTGTCTCCAGCATGAATCGTCCAAGCCCTACATTCATCTTCTCCAGCTGTAAAAAAAGTCCTAAGCCCTAAAAGAGAGTAGACATAACGTGATAGAATAGAAATGGACGAAACAGAAAGTCCTGCTTCTTCTAAGAATTCTGCTCTTTCTTCTGAGCTTTCAATATCTGCTAAATCTGCCTCAAATTGACCTGACATAATAACAGCATGTGTTCCTTCTTTTTTTGCAAGTTCCACAACCTTATCACTATATTTATTACCATTTTTCATAGACTCATCATCAACGTTGCAAATATACAAGTGTTTTTTCATAGTAATAAGGTGGCTATCGTAGATACTCAAAGTTTCTTCTTCAGTTAAACTAGCATTTTTTGCCCATTTTCCATCTTGTAAAAGTGGCATAATTTTTTCCATCGCACTAAGAAAATACTCAGTATTTTTCTTCTCCTCTTTGCTCACCTTTGCTAGCCTTATCATTTTTTCTTTTTTCTTTTCTAGTGTAGCAATATCTGCCAAAGCTAATTCAACATTGATGGTTTCAATATCTGCAATAGGGTCTATTCTATTTTCGACATGAACAATATTTTCATTTTCAAAACAACGCACAACATGAGCTATAACTCCAACTTCTCTAATATGGGATAAAAATTGGTTTCCAAGCCCTTCACCTTGTGATGCCCCTTTAACCAATCCTGCAATATCAACAAACTCTACGGTTGCCTTAATTGTTTTTTTAGGATTAAAAGATTTAGTTAAAAACGCAAGACGTTCATCGTCTAACTCCACAATACCAATATTTGGCTCTATTGTGCAAAAGGGATAATTTGCCGCTTCTGCTGGAGCCAATGTTAAAGATCTAAAAATAGTAGACTTTCCAACATTAGGAAGCCCTACAATACCACAATTAACTGCCACCATTTCCTCCTTAATTTTCTTTTCAAATTACATAAAGAGAGGCGATTATAACAATTATATTGAATAAATATAAGAACTAAGAGGGCTTATTAAAAATAATATCCTGCAAAATTACTCAATGCTTACTTAACAAAGAAAGAAAAAGTCGCTTTATGATTAAAGAATTCTTTACACTATTTTGAAGCACAAATAACCTATTATAACAGCGAAAACAAACACTTCTGAAGAAAGTTTTGAACTAGAATCTATAAGGATAACAAATTGACAACTTGTTGAAAAATTTAAAATAATTTTGACGTATTAGAAAAAGGCGATATCGATGCTTTGCAGAACACTAATACCACCTTTCCTAAATTTTTAAGCTTTCGAAGCTAAATATTCATTAATAGCTTTTGCAGCTCGCCTACCTTCTCCCATTGCAAGAATAACAGTAGCAGCACCTAAAACAATATCTCCACCTGCCCAAACTCCCTTCAAAGAAGTTCCTTGTTCTTCATTAACAATTATATTTCCTTTTTTCGTTACTTCCAAACCTTGTGTAGTTTGCGCCATAAGTGGGTTTGAGTCATTCCCCAAAGCCACAATAACAGCATCAACTTTGATCTGATGTTCTGTTCCTTCTTTTGGCACTGGTCGTCGCCTACCTGATTCATCAGGTTCACCTAATTCATAATCCAACACTTCTATTGCACAAACTCTACCCTCTTCATTTCCAATAATGCGAGTAGGATTTTGAAGAAAGCAAAATTCAACCCCCTCTTCTTCTGCATGAGCCACCTCTTCCACACGTGCAGGCATTTCTGATCTTGTTCTTCTATAAATACAATATACTTTTTTAGCTTTCAATCTATAACCCATACGTGCTGCATCCATTGCAACGTTTCCACCACCAATAACTGCAACAGTTTCAGCTCTATACAAAGGAGTATCTGCCTCATCTTCATTATATGCTTTCATCAGGTTAGCACGAGTTAGATATTCATTAGCACTAAAAACCCCCATGAGGTTTTCACCTTCAATTCCCATAAATTTAGGCAAACCAGCACCTGTTCCAATAAAAGCAGCATCATACCCATATTCATTCATCAAAGAATCTAGATCTGCAGTACGTCCGACCAAAAAGTTTGTTTCAAACTTAACACCCATTTTCTTTAGGTTTTCCACTTCTTTTGCAACAATTTCTTTCGGAAGACGGAATTCTGGAATTCCATACACCATAACTCCACCAGTTTTTTGCAAAGCTTCAAAAACAGTAACATCATGCCCAGCCCTTCTAGTGTCTGCAGCCACAGTAAGTCCTGCAGGACCTGAACCAATTACGGCTACTTTCTTACCCGTGCTTTCTGCAACAGAAGGAATGGTAATCTTATTGTTATTCCTTTCCCAATCAGCCACAAAGCGTTCAAGGCGACCTATTGCGACAGATTTTTCTGGAGACTTAAACATTTTTCCTACGGTACACAATGACTGGCACTGCTTTTCTTGCGGACACACACGTCCGCAAATAGCAGGAAGCAAATTGGTTATTTTAATTATATCCACAGCTTCCTTAAACTCCCCCTTTTGGATTGCAGCAATAAATTCAGGGATATGAATACCCACAGGACACCCCTTCACACAAGGCTGATTCTTGCAGTTAAGACATCTCTCTGCTTCAACCCTTGCTTGCTCCTCCGTATATCCAATTGCCACCTCGTCCATCAACGTAGCTCTTTTCTTAGGGTCTAAAGTCGGCATATCTTGCATGGTTATTTTCGTGCGTTCTTTAGGAGTTAAAGTTTTATCTTTTAATTCATTCCAGATAACTCTGGCTTCTTCTGCCAAAGTTTCATAATCTTTATGTATGTGTTCTGCCATAATAACCTCCTAGTTAAAAAAGCCTGATTTGCACTTGTGATAATGCTCTGCTTCACGCTCCTTGAATGACTTCATTCTAGTCATCATATTGTCGAAGTCAACTTTATGAGCGTCAAAATCAGGTCCATCAACACATACAAATTTTACTTCATTTCCTACAGTTATACGACAACAACCACACATTCCAGTTCCATCAACCATTATAGTGTTCAATGAAACAGTTGTTGGCACTTTAAAAGGTCTCGTAGTTTCTGCACAAAATTTCATCATGATAGGTGGTCCTATAGCAAAAACCTCATCAGGAGGCACATCTTGTTCGCAAAGTTCTTTAAGTGGAGCTGTAACCAATGCCTTTCTTCCATAAGAACCGTCATCAGTTGTTATTATAAGATCATCAGCTATTGCTTTCATCTCTTCTTCAAAGACAATCAAATCTTTGCTCCTAGCTCCAATAATAACTGTTAGACGACTTCCTATTTTTTTGAACTCTTGTGCTATAGGATACATAGGAGCAACCCCTATACCTCCACAAACACAGACTACATGATTTACTTTATTCACTATAGAAGGCTGCCCTAAAGGACCTAGGACTACTGCAATCTCATCACCAACTTCTTTTTGACTGAGTTTCATCGTTGTAGCCCCTACAACTTGAACCACTAAAGCTATCCAGCCCTCATTCTCATTAGCATCTGCAATTGTAAGTGGAATACGTTCCCCTAAATCCGCATCCAACTGTATAATCACAAACTGCCCCGCCTTACGACTCTTTGCAATAAAGGGAGCTTCCACCTTTAAGTAAAAAACTTGTGGCGAATACTGCCTTCTTTCCAAAATTTTGTGCATACTCAAAACCTCTTAACATCAATCTAATAAAGTAGTTCGTTTTATTCTAATCAAGATATTTTTACACAAAAGCCCAACTTTTGCAATAGTAAGTTTTAATATTTAAAGTATGCT